>JBBSOP010000162.1:0-9449 GCA_038259655.1 Chroococcales cyanobacterium | reverse complement strand
GTTCGTGGTCTTGAGCAGTTTGAATACACCTTTTTTGGCTGGAAACTCGCTCTGGGCGTACTTGTGTGTACACCGTAGGGGGGAGCCAGTGCGTTGCGGGGGTTTCCCCCGTTGTAGCAACTGGCGTGAGAGGAATGGAAGCGGGGTTTTTAGAAGCGTCGAACTCACGTTAATTCAGATATTTTTCAGACTATTAACTAAGACGGCATAAGTAATTAAAAGTTTGTAGTTTACCCCTTCAAAGAAGCAAGCTACACGTAGCTATCTTTACAAAAAGGATTGATTACGAACACCAAAAAGCTAAAAGAGCAGGTTACAAGCAATTCACGTCCACAAGCTGAAGAGTAACTTTTATAACCCTTGCACAAATGCACTACCAGTTCCCTGAAACATTAACCATGAAAGAAAGAAGTTGCTAACAAATATAATCAACAAGGCAGTAACTACAGCGGTGGTAGTTGATTGTCCCACGCCTTTGGCTCCTCCGGTGGTTGTCAATCCCCAACTACAACCTATTACAGCAATTAACAAGCCAAAGCAACACGCCTTAATCATGGCACTAAAAATATCCCAAGTACCTAGCAGGTTACGAGCTGAGTCTAGAAATACCGTATCGGAAATACCATATATATTTGTCGCAATGATCAACCCCCCAGAAAGTCCTGTTACTAAAGACAGAAGGGTAAGAATGGGCAACATTAAACAGCAAGCAAGCAGGCGGGGAATAACTAGATAATCAATTGGATCAGTTTTTAAAATCAACATAGCATCGATTTGTTCTGTCACTCGCATAGTACCGATTTCCGCTGCAAAGGCAGAACCAACTCGTCCTGCCAAAACTACGGCAGTTAATACGGGCGCTAGTTCTCTAGTCAATGCTACTGCCAACACTCCACCAACTAGATTTCCCGCGCCAAAGTTGATAAACTCCCGCGCTACCTGAATGGTAAATACTGCGCCCACAAAAACAGCTGTTAATAGGGCAATAAAAAGGGAATCTGGCCCAACGGCTGCCATTTGCTCTGAGGTATTGCGCCAGTGGATTTTGCCCTTCATGAGGTGAACTATTACTTGTCCACCCAAGAAAACCGCTGCCAGTAATCGCTGACCCCATAGTCCTAAACTGGATTTGGATGTAGTCTCGCTCAATGTTCTGTAGGTAACTCGGTAACTGCCTTAAGAATAGCGAAAGTCAACCCCTTCGGGGAATTAAAAATTAAAAATTAAAGTTGAGCGTAGCCGAAACTTTAACCCTGAGCGTAGCCGAAGGGTTAAAAGTTAAAATCCCCATAAATAAATTTAGCGAAAAGTTGCGGCTTAGGGGTTTCCCCCAAGAGCAAACTTTTCAAGACAGGGGCTTGTATCCTTTTTTAACGTTCGTTAACTTACTTTAAACGGATTCTCAGAAAAATCAAGTTGCGCTTAAACAAGCTTAAATATAAGAAAGCAAGATATTATTGACTCAAAGCTGGCTTTATCAAGGGTTTTAGAGATTTTTTGACTGATTTTATCTCCCAGCATCTGGTGTAACAAGTAACGGTTTATTTTAACGAAAACTTAAGATTTTTGACATCTTGGTTGGAACGGAGCGATCGCACGTATTGTAGAAGATGAAATATGGTTGCTAAGCCATTGTTCACCTCGTTCACGGAGCCTGTTCTAAATGACCCTTTTGACCAACTTTCTCCGTTCTTTGGTACTTACGATTATTTTCAGTTTTGCTGCTCCTATGTTCTTAGTCGGCGGCGTACTGCTACTTTTACCCTTGATGGGGTATATTCCTGTATTACAAGGGGTAACTCAAGCAATTGCTCATAAGATATTGCATTTTCTCTCCATCTTTGGCAGCGGAACTGCTTTACGCGGTCTATTGGTGATTAGTTTAACTTGTAGTTTTGTCGGAGGACTGTTTGATACTTACGCTTATTACCGCTGTCAAATCTTACGTATAGATTCTTAGATTGGTGATAATGCGTTCAGTTTGTGTTGATGAACTGAATCAATAGTTGAAAATACTGTTACACCTTTACATAGCGAAGGATTAGCATTGCTGAATCTTCACTAATTGGGCTGCGCGAATAAATATTAAATAGTAATCTTAGTTGTTAAGACTTATAGACTGTGCTAGTACAGCATGGGTTAATTAAGGTGCAAAATTTTTTAAAGCGCCACAACCCAACTAACCTTGGGTTATGTGTCAACTTTTATAGTTTTGTGTTTTGTTTACTTGGAGACGTTTGAATAATTTACCAACGTTCAAAAATAATAACAAATATACATCTACGCAAATCTAAAAACTTTGTTAAGTTTCTATATATTACAAATTTTGCGTATATTCTCAATCGCTCGCCGCTATAAGGCTGGAGCAGGGGAGTAGGGAGCAGGGGGACAAGGGGGAGACAGGGAGAAAGAGGTAATTTTCTTCATCCCCCTTGCGCCCTGCCCCCTGCCCCTCTGCCTCTTCTTCTTCATGCCCAAATTCAGCAAAGTTAGGTCGTTTGACCGCTGGGCATTTTATATTGAGTGTATTATAGAGGTTTTTAAACTGCTCATGGTTTGGCCTTTTAAGTCCAAGTTTCGTAAACAAATTGCCCGGATTGAGATTACTGGTGCGATCGCCAGTGCTACTCGTAAACGTGTTTTAGAAGCCCTAAAAACCGTAGAGGAAAAAAAGTTTCCGGCTTTATTGCTACGCATTGATAGTCCTGGGGGTACAGTCGGAGATTCCCAAGAAATCTATAGCGCCCTGAAACGATTACGCGAAAAAATCAAAATTGTTGCTAGCTTCGGTAACATTTCGGCTTCTGGTGGTGTGTATATCGGCATGGGAGCTGAGCATATCGTGGCCAATCCTGGTACGATTACAGGCAGCATTGGTGTAATTTTGCGTGGGAATAACTTGGAACGCTTATTAGCAAAAATCGGTGTTTCCTTTAAGGTTATTAAGTCAGGTCCTTACAAAGATATTTTGGCATTTGATCGAGAACTAACCGAACCAGAACAAGATATCTTGCAAGAATTGATTGACATCAGTTATCAGCAGTTTGTGCAAACCATAGCCGAGGCACGTTCTTTGGGGGTAGAAACTGTTAAGAGTTTTGCTGATGGGAGGATTTTTACAGGACAGCAAGCCCTAGAATTGGGTGTTGTAGATCGCCTGGGAACCGAAGAAGATGCCCGTCGCTGGACAGCGGAATTGGTTGGTCTTGATCCTGAAAAAACACCATGTTATACCCTAGAAGAACGAAAACCCTTGTTGAGTAGAGTTCTACCAGGGAGTCGTCAGATATCATCAGGGCTAGGATCTGGAATTGATTGGCTGGAATTTGAAATGTCTACTAGTGGTTTACCACTATGGTTATATCGACCATAAATTGTCAAAAGTTCAGTGGTCAAAAGTCAGTAGTCAAAACTTAAAAGTGGCTACTGGCTACTGACACTGACAACTAACTAAGTTTAAGGAGGATTTTGGCGTGGACTGGCAAATGCAGGCTATACGTGGAGCAACTACTGTTTCAGAAAACACTGTGGAAGCAATCCGAGAAGCGGTGACAGAATTACTAGATGAATTAGAAGGACGAAATCAAATCCAGCCCAAGGATATGATTAGTGTGACTTTCTCGGTAACACGCGATCTAGATACTATTTTTCCGGCTGCGATCGCCAGAGCGCGTCCTGGTTGGGATAATGTAGCTATGTTGGATGTGCAGCAAATGCACGTCGAGGGAAGCTTACAACGTTGCATCCGGTTTCTCATCCACGCCAATCTACCCACCTCGTCTGTCATTCACCATATATATTTACGCCAAGCCACTAACTTGCGTCCAGACTGGAGTTTACCCCAGTCGTTACAAGCATCACAGCAAGTGATTAAATCAAAAGTGTAAAATAGCTACGTAAATATTACGTAAAAATAAGCACAAAATGAGCTATTACGGTGGTGACGCTGCTGCTCAACCTACTGCTATTGGCGGGAGAATCTTCACTGGGCGCGGAACTGGTGTGTGTGTGAAGCTAGAAGATTTTTTGATAATTCTCTCCAAATGTGAACAGCCACTTGTAATTGTCACGAGTGAAGGCTTTTTTACAAAAATCTACAAGTATGTGACAGCATACAAAGGTTTCGTGTTTTTTACAGAATCTTTAGATAAATTACAATTTAGTAGCAATGTTGAAATTATCTACGCTCAAAGCCTAAGCGCTGACATTTGAAGTCAATAATTAGCAATAATCCCTACCATGCATCGGTCAAGGTGTAATGTATTTTTCTTGGTGTCTTAGAGCCTTGGGGGTTAAAAAATTGACTTTTTAACCACTAAGACACTAAGATGAAAAGCCCAAAATTAGGTAAATTTTTTGGGACTTTACCCACTTTGACAGACTACTCCTAGTCCCTAGCCTTTGATCTTAACGAGATGTCCCTCATTAAAACGAGAAGCGTTATAACATCAGAAAAGTATTGCACTCAAGTTACTGTTGTATAGTTGAAAATCTTCTGTGTAAGCAAATGGTAGCCGCTACAAAGTTTTTTCGCGTTGATGATCTATTGGTACAGATTTACAACTCTGAAGTTGAAATGGCCCAAGAAGTTGCCCAAATCACCCAAAAGTATCTACAACAAGTTCTCCAGCAACAGGATACGGCAGCTGTATTGCTAGCCACTGGGAACTCCCAACTTAAATTTCTTGATGCTTTAATCACATTAGGAGGTATAGATTGGTCGCGGATTATTTTGTTTCACTTAGATGAGTACTTGGGAATTACTGCTAATCATCCCGCTAGTTTTCGGCGTTATATGCATGAACGGGTACAGAAGCGAGTATATCCGCAGCAATTTCACTATATAGAAGGTGATGCATTACAACCTGTGGCAGAATGCGATCGCTATACCAAATTACTACAAACCCAACCGATTGATTTATGCTGTCTTGGTGTAGGCGAAAATGGACACTTGGCTTTTAATGACCCAGCAGTAGCCAATTTTCAAGATCCTTATACTGTTAAGCTGGTGAAATTAGATCTAGCTAATCGCCAACAGCAAGTGAATACGGGTCATTTTGCCAACATCGATAGTGTTCCACAGTATGCTTTTACTGTTACTCTTCCTTTAATTTGTTCAGCCAAAAAAATTCTCTGTCTAGCACCAGAAAAACGTAAAGCTCCGGTAGTAAAAGAGATGTTACAAGGGTCAATTAGTAGCAAATATCCTGCTTCTCTTCTCCGTCAGCAATCGCAAGCAACATTATTTTTAGATGCAAATTCCGCTAGTTTACTAACTTAACCTTCCTTCCCATGTCCTTGAGTTTGAAACTAGACAAGCAAGCTTCAAGATAAGGACAGTCTTCGCATTGCAACTCTTGCCCTGGATTCGGACATCCACAGGGAGGATTGACGAAACATTCAGAAGGATCTGTAGGATAAAGATGCTTTTTAAGCATAAATGTTAAAGCAGCTTCTTGTAGACATAAAACTAAATCTTGCATCATCAGTTTATGAGTGCTTTTATGAAGTATTCAAAGCATGTTCTAAAATTATAAATTTATTGAACAAAATAGGTGGAATTTTTAAGCTACAGACCACAGATTCCATGCTGAAATTGTATCTTCCACTACAAACTCTCGCTTGTGTGAATTGGCAGTTTCAGCTACTAGAACTTTTAACGTTACGGTAGACCCGTTATTGATGATTGTATGTCCGTAACCGATTACTTTCCCTAAATGTCCAGTTTGTTGATTGAGTACGTAATCACCAATGGTGAACATAATGGCACTGTCACCGTTTAAAAATGTATACATGATTGTTAATACATTCTCTATAGGCTGATAAATGAAAACTTCATACTTACAGTCTGTTTTACTTTTGACTTGAGGAAGATATTATGCCTACTTTATCTATTACTTAGGATATAAGAATAATCCTGTAGTTGGTGTTAGTTGTTAGCCAAATTTATGTGCATTGGTATAATATATTATTATACCATTTATGAAACAACTGAGACAAATTATACCTCCTATTTGCATCAGTATTCGCTGTACATTTGTTGAGGTATTAAAAAACTTCTTTGAGCAGTTGTCCATCTTCCATCTGAATTATGCGATCGGCAACATCTAATATTCGGTTATCGTGAGTGACTATCAAAATCGCACAATTTTGTTCTTTAGCTAGTTCTTGCATCAAGGTGACAACATCTCTACCCGACTTACTATCTAAAGCCGCAGTAGGTTCATCAGCCAACACTAGTTTAGGATGACTTACTAAAGCACGAGCGATCGCTACCCGTTGTTTTTGTCCTCCTGAAAGATCAGAAGGGTAATAATTAACTCGATTTTCGAGGTGAACAGCATTAAGCATCGCTTCTGATTGCTTACAAGCTTTCCATTTAGGAATGTTTGTGTGTAATTCCAGCGACATTTGCACATTTTGTCTCGCTGTTAAGAAATCCAGCAAGTTGTGAGCTTGAAAAATATAGCCAATATGGCGACGTACTTGTACTAGTTGCTCATTACTAGCTCCATAAAGTTCCTGTCCTAAAAATTTTAAACTTCCTTCTTGGACAGAACGTAACCCACCAATCAAAGTTAGTAAAGTTGTTTTACCGGAACCTGATGGACCAGTCATAATAACAATTTCACCAGATTGGATTGTCAAGTTAATATCAAATAAAATCTGACTGCGTAATTTTCTTTTACCAAAGTACTGGTTGAGATTTGTTACGTCAATAATAGGTTTTGCTTTCATCGTATTAAGAAAGTATTTTTGTTTATTTAAAAAATATCAGCTGGATCTACATGTCGTAGTTTGTTTGTAGAGAAAAATCCAGAAACTAAACACATTATAATTGCCGAAACTAATACAACAACTGCTTTATCAATACTCATAATGACTGGTAATTTAGTGGCATTTTTAGCCACATCATACAGAGCCATAGATATAGCAAAACCCGGAATGTATCCTAGAGTTGCGAGAATTAAAGCCTGTTGAAAAACTACACTTAATAGGTATTTGTTTTTAAAACCCATTGCTTTTAAGGTTGCATATTCAGCTAGGTGATTAGAAATATTACTATAGAGAATTTGATAAACAACAATAACACCAACAACAAACCCCATTAATACCATCAAATTAAATACGAATCCAATAGGTGTTCTGAGAGTCCAATAGTCTTTTTCAAACTTAATAAAGTCTTCGCGGGTAACAACTCTCACATCTTTTGGTAAATAGGCTGATAAACTTGCTAAGACTTTTTGAGGATTAACACCAGGTTTGAGGTTAATTATGCCTATGTCTATATTTTGTGCCGAACGATCTGGAAATATTCTCAAGAAAGTTGAGGTACTGACAATTAAATTTCCATCAACTCCAAAGGAAGGCCCTAAACTAAATAAACCACCAACTTTAACTTTGTAGCCAACTAATGCTGTATAAGTGAATATTTCAACTTGTACATTTTTACCTTGCTCAAAATTTTGAGCGATTGGGCCAAACTCTGGACGAGCAGCTCGATCAAATAAAACTATATTA
Source organism: Chroococcales cyanobacterium (assembly GCA_038259655.1). Taxonomy (GTDB): domain Bacteria; phylum Cyanobacteriota; class Cyanobacteriia; order Cyanobacteriales; family Nostocaceae; genus Halotia. The sequence goes on along the minus strand of JBBSOP010000162.1, from coordinate 1,928 downwards.
GGTATTTGGAGTAATTTGAAGTTTTCCTGCACATCTGGTAGTGTAAAAACCGATTTAACTGGATCAAAACCAAGCACATACATGGGGAATTTCAGACCATTAATGGGATTTTTCAGCTTGGCAAATTGCATATATAAAGGGCTAACTGATTCCACACCATCAAAACCTAGTGCCTGGTATAAACGCCAGCGTGGAAAGCTTTGATTAGATGTTAAAGATTTATATTGGGCACTGATGATAAATAAATCTCCCTGTAGATTCTTATGCAATTGTGTTGCACTGGCATAAAGAGCATCTTGAAAACCAATTTGCATAAACATCAAAACTGCAACAAAAGCAATTCCAGCTAAAGCGACCAGAAAGCGAACTTTTTGTTTGGCTAGTTGTAGCCAAGCTAAAGGTATATTGAAAGCCATTTTGTTAACCTAAAGTGAGACAGATTAAATTGATATAGCGCTTTTCGTTTTAGTTAGGTACATCTCGTGAAGACCAGGGGATAGGGACTAGGAGCTATGTATCTTATGTAATTTGGAACTGCTGTATCAAAATGGTTGAATTGCCATTTACAAAGGACTGGTTTTTTCCCAATCCCCTATTCTTAGTCCTGTGCTATATCTCAATTAACACCTGTACCTGTAAATCCGTAAGAGCAGCAACTTGCTTATTTTCTGTTAAGTTTTCAATCTGAATTTTGACATCAACTACTTTGTTATCTGTGTCTGCGCCTGGATTGTTACTGAAGATATTTTGTCTACCAACTTGCAAACCTATATCTGTGACTGTTCCTCGCAATTTACCCGAAAAAGCATCGCTAGTAATAATAGCCGATTGACCTAGATGCACTTTTTTGATATCTGTTTCATAGACTTCTGCTACTGCATACATCTGTTGTGTACGGCCTAAATCAGCTATGCCCATACTGCCGATAATTTCTCCAGGCCAAGTGTTAATTTTGAGGACTTGGCCATTGATAGGCGATCGCACAGAACTTAAATCTAAGTCTGCTTGTGCCTGTTTTACTGAGGCGATCGCACTTGCAATATTGGTTTGTGCTGCTTGCACATCAGTAGGACGGACTTCTGCAATACTTTTGAGTTTGGCTTTTGCTTCAGTTAATTGCTTTTCTAGAGTTTCTACAGTCCGATTCAGGGCGGCTTTAGCTTCATTGAGTTGCTGTTGCACAGTCTCGACTCGCAAACCTTTAGTATCTGAATCTGAAGCTGAAATCGCACCTTCTTTGAATAATTGCTGATATCGCTGATTTTCGCTTTCAGCATTCCGCCATTCTGCCTCTAAACGAGCGATCGTGGCTTTTTGTGCCGAAATTTCTCCGCGTAATTCAGCTTCTAGGCGGGCGATCGTTGCCTGTTGTGCAGAGATATCTCCGACTTTAGCCCCCGCTTTTACTTGGTTAAGACTTGCTTGAGCAACTAAAACTTGTTTTTGGGCTTTTTCTAAGGCTGCAAGACGGGGATAGTAACTATCAAGAATTGCGATTAATTGCCCCTTGCGTACTTTGTCTCCTTTATCTACCAAGAGTTTTGCAACTCGCACACCTCCTTGGGAATCGGGAGCAGACAAACGAATAACTTCTCCTTGAGGCTCTAAACGTCCTAAAGCAGCAACAGCAGTCATTGCAGAAGAACTACTTGGGACAGTTGGAGTTTGCACTTTAGAGGACGACCAAAATTGCGAAAAGCTGTAGAAAGAAACCGCACCAGTAACTACAGCCATTGCAGTTGCCAAAATTATCAACCACCAACCCAGAGGTTTTGTGAATGATGACCTTTGTTTGTGTACCATAATCATGTTTTCCAAGTTAGTGATATCTGGCGACAAGCTGCCCTGCAAAAAGCCTTATACCAATTTTCTGTGAAGCCGCACATTATTTTGACCCCTCCCCGCCAAAGCTGCGCTTTTGCTTCCCT
>JBBSOP010000161.1:0-9456 GCA_038259655.1 Chroococcales cyanobacterium | reverse complement strand
CCATTCGCTTTATTGGTGCTGGCGAATGAATTGAAGACCTACGTCCTTTTTCTAGCTACGAGTTTGTCGAAGCTTTATTGAGTGGTTAATTTCAAATTTTTCAGTTAAGCTCTTTTCTGAGAAAACCACATCATTATCACTAAAAAGGCGATCGCATTGCCCACTTCTTCTAGGAGTGGGAAGAATAGCACTTCAGTTACTTAGACTACACTCAGCACAAGTACGCTCAGCGACCATCGCCCCGCCGCCGAAAGCTGTCAGTATCTACTTAACAGAATTACCTACAAATATTATCTAACGGTAAATTAAAGGTTGTAAATATGACGATCTAACTACAACGCTTAGTTAAGTTTTGAAGTTCAAGATTTTGGGGAATGGTTATTCTTAACCGTATGTCACTAGCTTTATAGTTATTTTTTGAGTAAGCTAAAGTGCATCTGAAAATTTGCTGATTTTTAGCTTTGGATATGATTACTAGCTTTTTATTGCCTGAAGTTAACCTCCTAGAATACCCTTATCTACCTAGACTATGATCTTATCAGCTTGATTAATCAATTGAAAAATATAACAAAATAATTTTGCTGCCAAAAGATTTATCTATGTCTAAAGTAGTATGATTTGCTAATTAAGTTATGGGAAATGGAGTAACTTTCTAAATGCTGAGAAGAATTACTGACTTTTGCCAGGAATTTGCCATCAAAAATAAGTTGCAAGAAGTTACTATATTTATCTAGAAAAGTAACAAGCAAATGTAATACTTGTATCAAGTTACATCCTACGTCTTTCTACTCTTGCTAAAGTGACAAATCTTGTCCCAATATGGTTTAGCAATACCAAACACCAAGAGTTTATAAGTAATCCATACCTGCTGTCCTCAAGCGCAATAACAACTGTACTGTGTCTCAACTGCCCTCTCAACCCACTGATAGTAATAGTAGTGCCACGACGGATGTCACACCAGTCGTGGCATTGAAAGAACTCGTGGCGCGACTGCACCGAGAACAGAACAAAATCCAAGATTTGTTGAGTTCTTTAGGATTTGCCCTCAGAAGTTTTAATAATTTGAATCAGTTTTTAGAACTGATTCCATTGATGGCAACAAGAGTGACAGATGCAGACGGCAGCGCCTTGTTTCTTTATAAACCTAACGGTCAAGTCAGGCTAGAGCAGTTACATTGGCAGGACAGTCGCCAGCGAAAGAACATCCGCAAAGCTCTAGAAACAGCTAGTAGTCAAATTACTCTTTCGCCCAGCACTACCCCTTTAGCAACTGCTACAGGGATTTTAGACGATCAAATGCATCAGTATTTAGGTCCAGATGTGCAAATATTTGGCACAGCTATTCTGGTGAAACATACAGAGCGAGGGTGGCTCTACGTCTTGAGCCGCGATCCAGAATATAGCTGGACAGATACCAGACAAAAGTTAGTCCGATTAGTTGCAGATCAAACGGCGGTAGCAATTGAAAACGATGAATTAGCAGTAGAACTGAGGAAAAAAGAACGCTTAGATCAAGAACTAGAAATTGGGGCAGAAATTCAACGGCGACTTCTACCCCGTCAATGTCCCACTATTCCTGGTGCAGTTCTAGCTGCACGGTGTAAACCTGCAAATCGTGTCGGCGGAGACTACTACGATTTTATTCCCACCAATCAAAATCAAATTCAAATTCAACTCAGTAGCAGAATTGCTCAAGAAGTTGGCCGTTGGGGTTTGGTAATTGGGGATGTTATGGGTAAAGGTGTCCCCGCAGGTTTAATTATGACAATGATGCGGGGAATGCTGAAAGGAGAAGTATTACATGGTAATTCTCCCGCAGGAATTTTGCAAAACTTGAATCGAGTTATGTATGCGGATTTGGAAAATTCCCACCGCTTTGTCACGTTATTTTATTCAGAATATAATCCCCAAACGCGGATTTTATCCTACAGTAATGCAGCCCATAATCCTCCTTTGTGGTGGCACGCAGCTACAAAAACTATCAGCCGATTGGATACACTAGGGATGTTGATTGGTTTGGATGCTAATAGCCAATATGAAAATGCCCAGGCACAGTTAGAACCTGGGGATACAATAATTTATTATACAGATGGTTTAACTGATGCTGCTGCTGCCAGTGGCGATCGCTTTGATGAAGAAAACTTCGTTGCCGCCTTTAGTGCTGCTTGTAGCTATTACAATGGGCCACAAGAAATTGTAGATTACCTCTTTGACCAAGTTCAACAATTCATCGGTAATGGACAGCAAAATACTGATGATATGACGCTAGTTGTTCTACAAATTCAATAGTTGATTAGCTTTTGACTAATATCAAAACACAATTGTCCAACCCTGTTTTTGGGTATCTTGCTTGGTATAAGAAATACCATCAATCTTGATACCTTTGTTGTCAAGAAGAGTGATGATGCCACCATTATTGCTCAATTGGATACGTTCTAAAGGTATTTTCAGAACTTCACCCGCATTAATAGTGCCACTTATAGGTTGTTTGTTCTTGGCTCTATCTGCCAATGCCCAACCGTTTAAGTCAATTTGATCTGGTGAAGTATTAATTAAAGTCACTGTCTCTTTACCTGTGTCATCTCCCATAGGATTTACCAAAGCAGCAATGATGCGAACCGCCGAAGTCACCGCAATTGGTGTCACTACATCATCTGTATCTATTCTGTTACCGGTGTTGTCATCGGTATGGAACGCTTGGGATTGGAAGGCTAAAAAGATGCCTACCCACTGATTTCGGGTTGGGTAGTGAATTAACAAACCACCATCTTGCCACACACCATTATCTTTTTGAAATTGAGCAGCATTACCCTGGTTCATGTGAATGTCATGGATACCGTTACCAGGGAGAAAACCAAAATACTTATCCTTGATATCTTGTTCTGGACCCCACTTTTCACCAAAGGGGTAGAGAACTGCATCTGGTGAAGCGATCGCCCGCGCAATGTATAGTTCTAGTAATTCATTGAGGTCATTATCTGGTCCTGGTACGTTGTACGGCAACGGTTTCATCTGTTGCGGGTCAAACAAATTGCCCCGGATGTAGTCTAAAGCTAATCCTCCAGGTTTACTTGCCAACTCGTTGAAACCGAAATCCAATTCCTGTAGTTCTTTAGTGATGGGGTGAGAGAAATTTTCGTCTACAAAGTAAAGCAATTCTGATGGGCTTTCCTTGGATTTGACGTTAATAGCGATGCGATGCTTTTGTTTCTCGTCAGTCACAAGTACTTGGTAATGGGGGGATGGACCTTCACCCAGTTTGCGATTTATAGCCCGACCTTTGAGAACACCGTAATTTTTTAAAGGCATCTACTTCTCCTAAATTTCATGGTGCAAAAGATGACATTAGGGTAATGCTTAATATCGGGCATTGGAAATTTGATCATCGAGGGTACATAATTCGTACCTTGGCAGTCAAGATATTGAGACGTTAATTCCTCTAGGGTTTCTTACTGTAAGGTCATAAGCATACCCACAGAGTTGGCATCATACTAACATGATGCTTCTGCGTTATGAGGACTAAGAGTACACTTATCAGGCAAGAGAGCAGGATTATGGCAAAAATCTATGCTTCTAATCATTGCATTCCAAATGAGAGCGATCGCTTTTATCTTGAATGCTGGATCAACTCTTAATTTCATCGCCCAATTGCAAAATAAGAATTATAGTTATGCATTTATCGCATTTTGGGGATGAAATAAAGTCTGATAGATGTCATTCTCATTGGTAGGAATAGAATTGATGGAATATTACAGATAAATCCCCTGGGCAAGCACCAGGGGTTTTTGTTTAGAGGGTCAGTTAAATTCAATGTGTCTCAGTTGTCCTGTGGTTACTCAATTTGGGGTACAATCAAAAGCCTGCCAATAAATGACGATGCTTGCTGACAGGAGATGCTTCTTATGGCCCGGATGTATTATGACGAAGATGCCAATTTAGACCTTTTGGCGGGAAAAACTATTGCGATTATCGGCTATGGTTCCCAAGGTCATGCCCACGCCCTCAATCTGAAAGATAGTGGTTTGAATGTGATTGTCGGTCTATATCCGGGTAGTAAGTCAGCAGAAAAAGCCACAGCCGCAGGCTTAACTGTGAAAAATGTTGCCGATGCGACTAATGCTGCTGACTTCATCATGATTTTGTTACCTGATGAAGTGCAAAAAACAATTTACAAAAACGAGATTGAACCAAATCTGGAAGAAGGAAATGTTCTAGCCTTTGCCCACGGGTTTAATATTCACTTTGGACAAGTAGTACCACCGGCTAATGTAGATGTAGTAATGGTAGCACCCAAAGGTCCGGGGCATTTGGTACGACGGACTTATGAACAAGGAGAAGGTGTACCAGCGCTGTTTGCAATTTATCAAGACGCTAGCGGCCGGGCGCGCGATCGCGCGATGGCTTACGCTAGAGGTATTGGTGGTACTCGCGCTGGGATTTTAGAAACAACTTTCCGCGAAGAAACTGAAACCGATTTATTTGGTGAACAAGCGGTATTATGTGGTGGTTTGAGTGCTTTAATCAAAGCAGGATTTGAAACTTTGGTAGAAGCAGGTTATCAACCAGAATTAGCTTATTTTGAATGTCTCCATGAAGTCAAATTAATTGTTGACTTAGTTGTGGAAGGTGGCTTAGCTAAAATGCGTGATAGCATTTCCAATACCGCAGAGTATGGCGATTATACCCGTGGTCCTCGGATTGTCAATGACCAAACTAAAGCCGAGATGCGGAAGATTCTCAGTGAAATTCAATCAGGGCAATTTGCACGGGAGTTCGTTTTAGAAAATCAATCTGGTAAACCTGGATTTACTGCTATGCGTCGCCAAGAAGCCGAACATCCCATTGAGGAAGTTGGTAAAGATTTACGTGCTATGTTTAGTTGGCTGAAAAAGGTTTAGTGGCAATAGTTCATCAGTGAACAGTTTTCAGTTAAATGTTTACTGTTCACTGGTTACTGTGAACTTCTCAAAAATGAATTTATTCTATAAATTGCATGTCTGATGCTATTTTCATCACTATATTCTGGATTAATTGGGATATTTTTGCCAAATTCCATTAAAATTACAGCCCGATAAAGCTTGGAGTGCTTAAACTGTTTTTCTTGAATATCAATACGTAGAATTTTTTCTAATGGATATTCAATGACTGTTTGACTACGTAAACCTTTTCGTTCTATAAATACCTTATTAAGACTCTTATAAAAAGTGCAATTGCTGACAGGTGATGTCGCTAAAAAAACACCAATAGCCATCAAAATCAGCATTAATAAGCTGATAAGAAACACATAGTTGCGCTGGTTTTGTTGCACGGATAAAGAAGGTTGCTGAAAGTTGATAAAATCGTTGATTTGAACAGTAACTTCTTGGTTTGTTTGATAGCTAAGATGTGATAGTAAGGCATACTCCCCAAAAGGAGTCACAACTACAACTTGATATGTTTTTCCCCCTTTACTACCGCTTCTTGTAAGGATATATGCTTCCTGGGGGTCAAAAATTTTGAGTTTTTTCACACTTCCCAGCAAATTAAACCGCCTCAATTCACAGTTAACTTGATTGGATGATGTGCGATCGCAGTTTAAGCGAACTGAAGCAGCATCGAAAAATAGACAGTAAATCAAAAAACTTAAACAGACTGCAAAAATGCACACCCCACTCAACCATTTTGTGATTGGTTGGTGCTTCAGCCGCAATCGAGTACGGGTTTCTTCTACAACTTTCATCAATATTTTTGTATAAAATATCTAGTCTATAAGTTCAGTATTCCCTCCATAGCTTATCAAATTACCTTCCTTTTCCTTATTCTTCCTGGTTATATTCTCCCAGTAATCGCAAAAGCGGTTGGTGGGCGACGATGTGTCTGCGATGGATGGAAGAAAAGAAAATCAGGATTATTTAAGAAGGCGATCGCACATACGGAATTTGGGATTAAAGTCAATTTAAAGTATAAACACTTACATATAAAATTATAAAGAATACATGAAGTTAGTATCATGTTGCTATCTTTTACATACATAGTTATTTGGTGTAATCACAGTTGGCACACTTATTCCTTCAAAGTATCTTTGGATGGTGGTGTTTCAAAAAGTGTGTTCCTATGTTAGTGAAAAGTCTTGTCTCAGGCTTGCCTGTCGTAATTACTTGCGTATTATTTGGTTTTAGTCATGTACAAAAAGCGACTTCAACAACAAATATTCAAGCTGTGTCTAAACATGAAGAGAAGGTAAAGCACGACTCCAAACTGATCAGTATTGCGACTCCGACAACATATTATGTTAGTGGTAGCGGTAGTGACAGCAATAGCGGACTTTCTACTTCTTCGCCGTTCAGAACAATTCAAAAGGCAGCAGATTTGACCAACCCTGGGGATAAAGTGCTAATCATGAACGGAGTGTACACAAATGCATACCCTAGTTATGTGGTATACATAAGTCGCTCTGGAAATGCCAACGGCTGGATCAAGTTCCAAGCATATCCGGGACATTCGCCCAAAATTAAACACAACGGATGGCATGGAATTTTGATTACCAAGGGAGCATCATATATTGAGATTAAAGGGTTAGAGGTTGAGGGAAACAATGCCAACATCAACCTTGATTATGCTAAAAGTCAGCAGTATAACGCTAATAACCCCCTGACAAACGGAAACTGTATTAGTATTGATGCACAAAAAACTGCTCATTCTCATCACATACGTATTCTGAGCAATAAAGTACATGATTGTGGAGGCTCAGGTATTGGTTCAGCCCAAGCAGACTATCTGACTATAGATGGAAATGAAGTATTTAATAATGCTTGGTATTCTATCCATGCCAATAGTGGCATTGTACTTTACCAGAATTGGAATTCTGATACCAATAACACGGCACATAAAATGTATGTGACCAACAACAAGGTCTATAACAATCAACAGTATATTCCCTGGATAGTAAACGGGAAAATAACAGACGGCAATGGCATCATTATTGATGATTCCAGAAACACTCAGAACGGCTCAACTTTAGGTGTATATCAAGGAAGAACCTTGATTGCTAACAACATCTCATATAAAAATGGTGCTTCAGGTATTCTTAGTTTTCGCAGTGATCGTGTAGATATCATCAACAATACACTTTATTTGAATAGCCTCAGCCCAGAAATTACCAAAGGGCAAATCGGCGCTGATGAGTCTTCTAATGTCATGTTTCTCAATAACATTGTCTATTCTTCCCCTGACAAGAAGGTGAACAGTGCTTGGCTAAGTACAAATGTCACCTATAAAAAAAATATGTACTTCAATAGTTCCAGGATCTATCCTGTGTTCAGTAGTGACATTGTTGCCGATCCCCAGTTTATTAATCCTTCAATAGCCGACTTTCGATTAAAGGCTACTAGCCCAGCAATTAATAGTGGTATTAACTTCATGAAAACAGATTTTATCAACAATCCTCGTCCTTCTGGTTCCGCTCCTGATATCGGGGCATACGAGTACCAATTCTAGCAACGAGGATATTATGGGGTTGTGTACCAAAACCTGAAATTATAGAGAAGAACTTCTATTTCCTACTTGTTTTGGTAACACAACCTCTTTTGTTGATTCTTGAGAAGTGAAATATTCTGAAGAATGGTAGAAATAGTTGCTAGATTCATTTTTGTCAATGATTCCATTTACTACTAAACCTAAGACGTTGTGATTGGCTCTGTCTAGCATTTCTTGAACAGCAAATGCACTCCTAGAATCAATCACACCAGGCCGACTTACTAACAAAATGCCATCAGACATTTGGCTTAAAGCCAAAGCATCAGCAGTTAAAAGTGCAGGTGGAGCATCAATAATTACAAAGTCATACTTAAAAGAAAAATCTTCTATTAATGCTGCCATCCGCTTTGAGTCCAGCAAAGCTAGTGGATTAGGAGGTTTAACTCCCGCAGTGAGTACATCAAGATTATCCATTACTTTATTGACAGCAATGTCAAATTTTGATTGACCTACTAGAACTTCACTCAAACCTGCTACATTTGTAAGTTCCCAGAGATGATGCTGCGAAGGCACTCGCATATCTGCGTCAATAAGTAAAACTTTACGTCCTAGTTGAGCGATCGCGGCTGCTAAATTTGCTGATACTGTAGACTTGCCTTCTTTCGGTACGGCACTAGTAATTACTATAGTTTTCAAGACTTTATCAGAACTGAGGAACTTCAAATTAGCTTGAATCATCCGATACATTTCGCTAGTTAGAGAGTGAGGCGTATCTCTGACAGCAATTTCTGCGATTGTAGTTTCTGTATGGCGATCGCGGGAGCGTAATTTAGAAGAAGTTAAGGGAATACCACCTAGTAATGTATATCCAAATACTTCTCTTATTTCCTTTAATGTTTTAAGAGATTTATCTTTCATTTCTAGGAAGAAAACAGTAGTAGTTGACAAAAATATACCAAGCATCACTCCTAAAACTACAACGACTAGTTTTTTTCCTGATTCTGGCTTTTGAGGAATTGTTGCCTCAGCTACAATCCTGGCATTAGCTGCATTTCTGTTTTCTGCTACCTGTAGTTCTTGTACCTTTTTTAAAAGAGTTTGATAAGTAGATTCAGCAACTTGTACCTTTCGTTCTAACTCGCGCTGAGTTTGTGTCAACTGAGGAATAATTTGCATCCGTTTTTCGTAAACAGAACGGGAGTTAGATAAAGAAGCGAGTCGATTTGACAAGCCAAAGCGTTGCAATTCTAATTGTAAGTAATTTTGGATTAGTGTTTGTCTAAGTTCTCCAAGCTGTAATAGGCGTTGCGGAACTTGTACTGATGTGCCTACGGTCTGGATAGTTTGCCGTTTTAGAAGGGCTGTTAAGTTGGCTTTTTTAGCTTCCAGATTGACAATTACAGGGTTGTCTTCTTGGAAACGGCTGCGATCACTGGCTAATTGCCGTTCTATTTCTTGAAGTTGTGTGAGAATTTCCTGCACAGCCGGCGACTGACTTAGGGTACTCACTGCGATCGCTTGTTGAGAATTAAGACCGAGTTTCTTTTGCAGTTCACTCGTTTGAGCGGTTACATCTTTTAGTTGCGATTGCACAATATTAATCTGGGTATTTAAATCCCCAATCGTGGCAACGGCTGAATTAGTTTCCTCTGTTAAATCTGCAATGTTATTCTTCTGTTTAAATATGCGTAATTCTACTTCTGCCTTTTCAACGGCTGCTTGAGTTTGTGGCAACTGCCTGGCCATAAATTTACGCGTTGCTTCTGCCTCAGCCCGATTCGTCAGAATATCATTTTTTAAATAAAGATTCATGATGGTGTTGACTACTGCCGCGGCTTCTTCAGGATTACGGCTTTTGTAAGCTAGCTGTAATATATCTGTACCACCAATTATCTTTAAATTCAGCTTTTTTTGTAGGTCTTCAACTTTTAATGATTCACCTTCGTTACTTTTAAGTTGCAGTTGATTGATAGTGCGCTGCAATAAAGGATGAGAAGAAAT
>JBBSOP010000160.1:0-9485 GCA_038259655.1 Chroococcales cyanobacterium | reverse complement strand
TTCCTCAATTGCTGGATCAATACCTTGCCATCCAGCTTGGATACTCAGCAGTAAATAAGGATAGGAAAACAAAGTTAATCCCAAAATGGCCCCAGTCCAGCCGTAGATTTCTGGTAACTCTTGCACTCCCAGAGGTTCTAACCAAAGTTGTAACAAACTACCTTTGGGCCCAAAAGCAGCAATCAAGGCAAAACCACCTACATAGTCAGGCACTGCTAGAGGTAAGGTGGTAGTAATTAACCAAAATCGCCGCCAAGGTAAATTTGTCCGCAGGGTCAGAAATGCTAAGGGTAAAGCGATCGCAGTTGCCAATAAAGTACTAATTAAGGCTAAGCCCACGCTATTGAGTAATACTGTGAGGTTGCGAGGGCGAAATACCAAAGCTAATAACCGTTCTCCACCCACACCAGCCACCCGGATCACTAAGTAAGTCAAAGGCAATGCGATCGCTATAGCTGTTAATCCAGCTGTAACAATGAGAAATAAAGGTGGATGATGAGCTTTTGTGCCTGTAACTTGCATTGCTTCTGATAGAGGTTGGAGTGCAGAGGAGAAAAGCAAGTTTGTAGTAAGGACTTTAGTCCTTGCCTTGAGCGCTAACTACGAACCTAGGAAAATTAGCTTGACGGCTTACTAATTAAACCAAACCAGCTTCTTGGATTAATGAAAGTGTGCCTTTAAGATCTGATAATTGGCTTAAATCAAGCTGGGGAGACTTTAATTGATCGAGTGGAACTTGCTTTTGAGATACTGGGATGCCTTTCACCAAAGGATATTCGTAAAACTGCTGGGTGAGGTACTTTTGCACATCTGGACTGAGCATATAGTCCACCAACTTTTCGGCATCACTTTTTTGGTCGGTGGTATTTAGAACTGCTAGACCAGCTACATTAATCAAAGAGCCAGCATCGCCGCGTGTATGGTGAATAGCTACAGGAAAATTAGGATCTTTGGTAACAAACCGATAGAGGTAATAGTTATTTACTAACCCTAAAGCAACTTCTCCCCTACCCAAAGCCTCAACGATCGCACTGTTGCTGCTGTAAGCTTTAGCTTGATTGGCTTTCATTCCCTTCAACCATTCCAGGGTTTTTTGTTCGCCCTCTATGAGTCGCATTGCGGTGACAAACGAGAGAAAAGAACCGTTAGTAGGAGCCCAACCAACTTTACCTCGCCACTTGGGATCGGTTAGTTGCATTACACTCGTGGGGAGTTCGCTAGTTTTAACAAGTTTGGTGTTGTAGTCAATTACCCGTGCGCGTCCAGAAATGCCGACCCATTGTCCTGTAGGAGAGCGAAATTGCCCATCAACTTTGTTTAGTAGTTGGTTAGGGATAGTCAAGGTTCGCTTTTCTTGAGCTACAGCTCCCAAAGAACCAGCATCTTGAGCATAAAATACATCTGCGCGGCTATTTTTACCTTCTTCAATTAAGGCGATCGCTAATTCTGTAGAGTCACCATAGCGCACTTCAATATTTATCCCCAAATCTTTCTGAGCTTTTTCAATCAGGGGTTTCATAATTTTCTCTTCTCGCCCCGAATAAATTGTCAGGGTTTTCGGGGTAGCTGCTACAGAAATTCCTATTCCTGTACTCAACAGCATACCAGCGATGATAAATGAAATTTGACGCACTCCAATTGACACCATTAAATTAACCTCCGATTCCAGATCAGGGCTGTAAATAAATATTTTGAAAGCTTTGGTAAAGATTAACGGATATTTTAAATAAGGAGAGGTTACATCAAGGCATGAATTAGTTTAAGTTTAGGCAATCAGCAGGTTAAGAGTTACCTTGTATCCTGAAAGAAGAACTTGCGGTTTTTGCTGAGATTTTTATCAGCTAACTTTACGAATATTTTACAATTACCCCGTATTTTCCCTTAATTCGCAAAGTTTTCATCAAAATCTCTGATAACCTATCCGCAATCCTACGAATTTAGTTTAGTAGTTGGATATATAACTATGAAAATTAGCAGTATCTAACTCGATGAAGCGATCGCATCCGCATCTTGTCAAAGTTGCCATGATAGTCCTATTGTCTTTTGGCAGTCTCGGTATTATCAGCGGCAGTTTTTTTCTCAGAAAAGCTTTCAGCAGCACTAATGAGTCAGAGTTAATCACGGATACGGCAAGATACAGTGAAATTCGGCATCAACTGTGGTCTAATAAAGACCAAATCAAATATTTTCCTGATCAAATTCCTACTGATACTAAAAGTGTTCGTATTGCTTACTCTCCAGGCTTTTTACAAGGAGGTAGTTATTTTCAAATTAAATTGAAACAGTCACCAGAAAAGATCCAAAAATTACTCTCGCAATACAGAAATATTGCCAAACACAAATATAGGGGTGGTAGCACAAACGACCACGCTAATTTACCTAATGGTGTACCTACAACTTTTTTCTACACTAGCGACTTACCTGCGGAATCTTTTCCCGTTAATTATGAAATTTTAGTATTAGATGCACAAGATCGAGGTACTCCCGGTTTCAAATGGAATCACGGCAATAGCCACGGCGTAGCCATTAATAATTCAACCTCAGAAATTGTCTATTGGGCTGAACAATGGTAGATAGAATTACATTAGGACTTACGTAAGAACTCTCTGAAACTCTTATTTCTCTGTTTCCTCAGCGTCCTCTGCGGTTAGATCTTCCGTTACTTGTGCGTAAGTCCTGTACATATTAAGCAAATCCCAAACTAGCTTGGCAGAGTATTAATTGAAAACTTTTAGGTGGCATCTTGCAAAGTTACTACCAATTCATGCTGCAATAAATTCTTTCCTTTTTTCTTGGCAAAATACATTAGATTATCTGCTCTTTCTATCATTTCAGTTACAGAATCTGGAGGATCGCTAAAAGTAATAGCACCAATACTAAAAGTTACAGAAAAACCTTGTTGCTTCATAGAAGCTACCAGAACTCTTTGAACTCGATAAAGCACTACTTCTGCCGATTCATAGCTAGTCCGTGGTAATAAAATAGCAAATTCATCACCACCAATTCTAGCCACGATGTCAATTTTTCGCAGAGTATTCTGAGCAACATCAGCAACTAAACATAAAAGGCGATCGCCTACCCCATGTCCAAACTGATCATTGACTTTTTTAAAGTCATCAATATCTATATAAGCAAGTGTTAAAGTTTCTTGATACCTTAAGGCTTGGTTAATTTCCCGCTTCGCTAGCTCTAGGAAAAACATCCTATTTATTAATCCTGTCAAAGCATCAGTTCTAGCTAATCTTTCTAGATTTTTTAATGTAGATTTAAGTTCTGATAATAAATAGTTAGTAAATAAGAAAAAGGCTAAATTTACAATTGTATTCCAGTAAGGTACAAAAAATACTGAAGAACAATTTAATGGTCTAGGATTAGCTATTAACCATGTCGCCGAACTTATAATAGATATTATTATTCCAGTAAAGTTACCACCGATCCATGTAGCAATACCGACAGGAAATAAATATAAAATTGACACAGACATATCTGATGGGATGTAGTGGTCAATTAAGCCCATGATGCCAATCAGACAGATACTTAGTAATATTGAGAATGACTTAGGTTTTGCGTCTAATTTTTTAATTAAATACATATATATTCCCTCGGTTTAACTGCACCATTACGTGCAATCCCTTGTGGGTATTGACTATAGTCTGTCGGATCAGTTTTCCTTTAACTATGTATTTTATACTTTACCAATGTTCAACTAAACTTAAAACATTTTTTGAGTATGGTTTATATACAAAATCTAGAGGAGCAGATCCCCGACTTCTTTAAGAAGTCGGGGATCTTGTTGTTCACGAATGATTTAGTACTGCTATACATAGGTGTAGCTCATCGTAGACATTGCCTCAAGGTTATAGATGCGTAATACCTGCATCGATAAAAAACATTGACGCATATTTTTAGACATTCACTTTTAAAAATGCTGGAATTATATTTACTATTTTGTCAGCCATTTTGATACCAGCAAGTTGATGCATATATGGTACATTTAGCAGATGCGATGTCTACTATGGGATACGCCTACGCTTTCATTTGATAGCAGATACAATCAAGTAGATTTGATGATTCTAAAAACTCGAAGCGATCGCTTGCTTGGCAGACATAATTATCTAATAGCAAAAAGTTAAAAAAACTGATTTAACAACTTTCTGGTTCTACCTACTGGGGTTACTAAAGATTCACTATATCTGAACTTGTACACTAATCATGCACTGAAGAGTCTGGCATAATTGTCTCCTGAAAATTCACATCAGTAAGGTTAGCTCCTCTGAGGTTAGCTCCCCTGAGGTTGGCTCCCTTAAGATTAGCCCCTGCTAAGTTCGCTTTGCTAAGATTAGTCCAACTCAAATTAGCACCTCTCAAGTCGGCTTGACTCAAGTTAGCCCGTAACAGGTATGCGCCACTGAGATGAGCTTTGCTGAGATTAGCTTTGTCAAGATCAGTTTGATAAAGGTAAGCCCCCATCAATTCTGCTTCGTGTAGATTTGCGTCGCTGAGGTCAGCTGCTATCAAATTAGCTTCAATCAGGTTGGCAAAACAGAGGTTAGCCCGAATCAGCTTTGTTGAACCTAAATCAGCATCTCTCAAGTTAGCATTTCTCAAGTCAGTTCCAATCAAATTAGCATCAGCGATCGCAGCACCAATCAGATTCGCTTCACTTAAATCAGTGCCAATTAGATTACTATGACTCAAGTCTACCTGTGTCAGTATTGCACCACTCAAGTTTGCAACACTGAGATCTGGTTCAATATGAGGATTTTTCTTTCTCCATTCAATCCATGTGACTGCACCTGCTTTTAGTAAAGCCAGATGCTCTCGATTTGCCATTTTCTCTCCTTTAATGCTGACGACCAATCTGGGAATTTACCCGACCAGCTACACTTTCAATTGCTGCTAATGCTCCCGCCGCACCTGCAATAATATCCTGTTCTTGTCCACCCAAGTAAAGTCGTCCAAAGCTACCTACAGCTTGAACCTCAAGGATATTAATTAATGCCGCTTTCTCCGCTTCGTTGGCAGCCAATGCAGCGTAAGCAGCAGGTTCAACTTCTAATACATATAGGGTTTGCCCTGCTAGTAGTAGCTGTCCTCGCCGCGTGCGATTGATCAGTTGCGTCTGGTAAGCATCAATGTTACGGATAATTTGGCTAGAAACCACACGGGGTTTGAGACCTTCCTCTTTACGGACTCCTAGTGTCGCTAATATAGCTTGACCAGCAGATCGCGTTTCGCCTTGAGAGCTAGAATGCACTTCCAATAAACCATACAGCCGTTCAACTACCTGCACTCCTGGGCGAACAGAAGCAGCTTTGAGTGCTACATCAGTAATTCGATTAATTTCAATACCAGGAGAGATTTCAATCCACAGCGATGTATCTCCTGGTAATGGTAAAAAACCTTGGGCTACTGTTCCCATATATGCTGCGTGTTGAGGTTGCAGATTGTCGAGAAATACAAAACTGCGTAATTCTATGCCCAAGATTTTGCTCTCCAGTCATCAGGGTAAAAATATTTGTTGCAATATATGAGTTTACCCTTAAACTACCATAAGCATGGGGCATAGGGCATTGGGCATTAGAGTTTAGAAGTTGTTTGCGTAAGTGCTAAGTATCAGAAATGATGGCTCAAGCCTACTTATGTGTAAACTTATGTAAAGTCGTGATTCTCATCTGTAACATGATTTTTCGCCGCAATTTTTTGAATCTATTGTTTGCCAGCTGTTTTGCTATCATCAGTTGGTTGAATTTTGTCCCTGCTGCTGATGCTATGGGTGGCAAACTACCTACAATTAATCAATCAGCACCAGAGTTTACTTTACCAACCAACACAGGCGATGGTAAAATCTCTTTATCTGACCTGCAAGGTAAGTGGGTAGTTCTTTACTTTTACCCTAAAGACTTCACCTCTGGTTGCACCATCGAAGCTCGTCGCTTTCAACAAGATTTACCCAAATATCTGGAAAAAAATACTCAAATAATCGGCGTTAGCGCTGATGACATTGACTCCCACGCCGAATTTTGTGATTCCGAAGGGCTAAAATTTCCTTTGTTGGCTGATACTAATGGCGCAGTCAGTAAAGCTTACGGTTCTTGGATTGGTTTTGTTTCTATGCGTCACAGTTTTATCATCGATCCAAAAGGAGTCTTGCGCGAGACTTTTGTTAAAGTCAACCCATCTGTTCACAGCACAGAAGTTTTAGCACAACTCGAAAAATTGCAATCCTCGAACTCTTAAATAAAAAAAGATAAGGCTTAAAGGAATTAAATTCACCTTTAAACCTTATCCTTTTTCCAAAATTGAAGATTTTACAAGCCTTAACTAACGACAACCTAGACTATCTTGTGTAGAAACGCCTGTAATTGAATTGATCCCGTCTGCTCTTTCACAAAGTAGTGATACTTGATATCGATCAATTAAAGCATCGCTAAAATCTGCACCCGTAATCACAGCATCATAAAAACGACTGCGGGTTAAAGTTGCTTGTGTAAAAATGGCATTTTTTAAATTTGCTCCATCCATAGTTACGCGGTCAACCAAAGCGCCGGTTAGGTTCGCATCTTCCAAGTTGGCTTTTAATAAAACTCCTTTAGTGAGAATTGCATTACTTAAATTTGCTCCTTGGAAATTTGTACCCCTCATTTCGGCAGCAACAAAAGTTCCACCTGCAAGATCAGCACCTTCAAAGTCACGATTTGCTAGATTTATATTGCTGTAGTTAATTGTGTTTAATTGAGCAAAGGCTGGCTTAGGATTAATGATTATCCATAACCAAGCCAAAATCAAAATTACAATCAAACTAAACAATCGAATTAAAATCTTTTTCATAACTTTAAAATTTTGTTCAGTGGTCAGTTGTCAGTGGTGTAAGAATTTATAACTACTTACGACTGACTAATGACTATTTCCAATCTTTACCAATACGAATTGTCAGGTCAGATTCTAAATCGCCAGTTGCCGATACGTCAATTTTACCTAAGCCGATAATTTTTTGTAAGTCAACTCCTGGTCTACGATTCCCTTTTTGGACGACAATTTGAGTCTGTCGTTGGGTATCTGGCCAATCCGGTACTGTGTAAACATTTTTAAAGCCTTTCTGTTTGAGATAGGCCATAACTTTTTCAGTTAACTGAGGTTGGTTAGAAGCATTTTGAATAGCAATTTTGAGGTTAGGAACAGGACGCAAGTCTGGCTTGAGACCAGGTACATCTACCCCAACATAATTATTCAGTAGGCTCTGTTGTCCAGTCATATTCAGCCAATAACTATTAGGGTCTTTGCTGAATTTGCTGAACGAACCAGGCAACATGGTCATTTGAAAATTCTCCCGTTCTAAGTTGGCGGAAAAATTCACCAAAGCCATCATTTCTTCTATCTTTAGATTTGTATCAAAATATTTCCGCATAATGCGGGTTAATTGGGGCAATCTTGGTAAAACAGTAGGACTATTCAGCCGTTTTAGTAATGCCGCTACGAGTGCTTGCTGTCGCTGTACTCTTGGTAAATCTCCCAAGCCGGGTTCACGGAAACGCGCAAATAGTTCTGCTTGTTCGCCGTTAATAGTTTGCCATCCACTAACTAAATTCACTGATGACCGACTACTAGAGTCTTGATATTCCATTGCTTTGGGAACGAAGACCTCTACCCCACCGAGTTGATCAACTAATTCCCTTAAGCCACTAGTGGATATGCGGATATAGCGATCAATAGGCGCATTGTTGAGGGTACGGCTAACTACCCGCGCTGCCAAGACGGGGCCGCCTTGAGCATTGGCATCGGATACCTTAGTTAATCCCTTTTCTTCTGGAATCGCGATCATCGTATCTCTGGGAATCGACAGCACCCGCATTGATTTATCACTGGGGTTAAGTCTTGCGAGCAGCATACTATCGCTTTTGCCTGCAAAACTTTCTGGTGAGCCATCAAATGTACCCCTGACTGGTTCGATCCCCATAATGAGAATATTCATTGGACGTGATAGCTTGTACTGGGAAATTTTGCTCCACAATTCCCCAGGCAATGGCATTTTTTGCTCATTTTTGCCAGCAAATCCTAATTCTTCATCTGTTCGATCTAAATTGCTCCATAAGGGAGTCCACAGTGCCAGAGTTGATACCAGCAACCCAGATAAAACAATGCCGACAACAACTGTTAAAATCCACAGTAGCCATCGAGGCATGGTTAAACCCAACCTCTCATAAAGTTCGTTGGGGATAGCGCCCACGGACTCCACAACACTATGGGAAGTATTTACTGATTGGTGCGGTGCTTCTAAATCCGCAGCTGGCACTGGCTGAATTGTTCCTTCAGTTTCTGCTACTTGTATTTGTTGAGGTCTGACCTCCAAATCCAATTCTGGTATTTGTTGAGGCGTAAACTGATTTTCCGACCATTGAACTTGTTTAATCACAATTATCTCCCCACTCAACCACTCCCTAAAAGTATGTTAATGCAAGCTACAAATCTCGCCAGAGTAAAAGCTCACTGTACACTATGTATTGATCTTCAGTATGTGTGTATGACAACATGAATAGTTCTTTGTTCCCAGTAATCCTTGCCGGAGGCAAAGGTGAGCGTTTTTGGCCTCTCAGTCGCCAAGACAGACCCAAGCAATTTTTAAGTCTCGATGGTAGCTCTAGAAGTCTATTGCAAGCAACTGCCGATCGACTACTAGAAATCGTAGGCAGTTGGGATTCCTTGTGGGTGATCACCTCTAGTCAGATAGCTGAAGGAGTAGGGCAACAGTTACCCGAACTGCCATCTCAAAATTTGCTGATTGAGTCACAGGGTAGGGATACTGCTGCTGCTGTTGCTTGGGCAAGTTTGGAAATTAAGAAGCGTTACGGAGAAGACGCTATTATCGGCTTTTTTCCCTCTGACCACTGGATAGCTGATCAAAAGGCGTTTGCAAACACCTTAAGCGCTGCTACCCAGCTAGCGGCAAGCACAGAAGCGATTGTCACTCTGGGGATTAAGCCTACTTTCCCATCGACTGGTTACGGCTACATTGAGCAAGGCGAAAAAATTGGTAGCTTTAATGAGTTGCCAGCTTATCACGTCAATCGTTTTACTGAAAAGCCTAACCGGGAAACGGCAGAAACTTTTTTATCTACGGGACGTTTTAGCTGGAATAGTGGCATGTTCGTGTTTCGGGCTGGGGTTGTTCTCAAGGAACTACATACCCATGCACCAGAAATCATTGAACCTTTAGAGCAACATGGCCCTGATATTTATCCTCAGTTGCCTAAGAGAAGTATAGACTATGCGCTCATGGAAAAGACAACCTTAGCACATGTATTGCCAGTGGAATTTGGTTGGGATGATTTAGGAGATTGGAATGCGATCGAACGTTTACTTAAACAAGAAGATAATCCTAATGTAGAACTTGCTACCCATGTAGGGCTAGATACGCGGGGGGCTATTGTTTATGCTACAAATCCAGAAGATGTAATTGTTACTATTGGTTTAGAGGATGTGGTGAT
>JBBSOP010000159.1:0-9489 GCA_038259655.1 Chroococcales cyanobacterium | reverse complement strand
GCAATGCAAATTCTTAAAGTTCTAACAAGAGTCTATCTCAATCCAACAGATTTAGATGATGCGATCGCTTTTTATGAAAACATCTTTACAGAAAGCTGCTGGTTGTGGTTTCAATATTCCGAAGCGGGGTTGGAACTCGCTGGTGTAGGTTCTATGCTTCTAATTGCTGGTTCGGCTGAGGCTCTCTCTCCCTTCGAGAGTACAAAGGCCACATTCCTGGTTGATTCACTTAATGATTTCCGTGAGGCACTGACTCAGCAAGGTGCGGTGATTTTAGCAGAACCGGATGAAGTCCCTACTGGAAGCAATATGCGAGCAATACATCCTGACGGAACAATTATTGAATACATTGAATTTGGTTGAAGCTTAAACCTTGGTCGAGCGATCGGGCGTATTGCTCAAGTGCCAGCATTTGCCGATGTTGTATTTTAAGCCAACGGGGCTGGCTTCTACAAAAGCATCAAATATGGGAGATAGCATCAGCGCTTAAGTACAATTTTAGTCTTACTTCTTAGAAAACCCACATAGTGTACTATTTGTCAATACTGAGAAGGCTAGTGCAAGGAGCTATGTTATCACTCTTTTCTATCTCTGCATTCAAATAAAGCGTCTACCTTAACAACAAGCTTTTGCTGCTACGCTAAACTTATAGCACCTAGACGACTTGTTGCCATGTCTATTGCCAAGGATTTACCAACTTCAGAAGATGTTATCTTTCCTCCAGGGGATTTATATAGTGACGAGCCGCAATTGGAAAGTTATTTACATTTGCAGCAAATGCTGCTGTTATTAAAATGCCTTGATTGGTGGTGGCGCGATCGCCATGACTTTTTTTCCGCAGGTAATCTCACCATCTACTACAGTCCACGCCAAATCAAATCACAAGACTTTCGAGGTCCAGATTTTTTTGTGGTGCTGGCTACTGAACGCCAACCCCGTAAAAGCTGGGTTGTCTGGGAAGAAGATGGTAAATACCCTAATATCATTGTCGAACTGCTATCAGACTCGACAGCAAGCACTGACAAAAATTTGAAAAAGCAAATTTACCAAGACACTTTTCGCACACCAGAATATTTCTGGTTTGACCCCAATAACTTAGAATTTGCGGGATTTGTTTTGTTAGCTGGTAAGTATCAACCAATAGAGCCTAACCCTCAAGGTTGGTTATGGAGCCAGCAGTTAGAGTTATATTTAGGAGTTGAGCAAAGAAATTTACGCTTTTACACTGCTGAAGGACAACTAGTACCAACGCCAGAAGAAACTGCACAACAGGAGTTACAACGAGCCGAACAAGAAAAACAACGCAGCGATCGCCTGGCGGCAAAACTGCGAGAATTAGGTATAGATCCAAATACTATTTAGTTATAGATCTTCAGGCAAAACCCATTTTGGTGGTTCCGTCATTTTTTTTCGCAAGCGTTCTTCAGCCATTTGCAGCATTTCGTCTAAGGAAGTATCTTCAATGAATTTTGCCGTTGCTTCTCTAAACTCAATATTGGGGCATTTATCTCCTAAAACGCACCCATTGACGCAAGCTTCAGCACAGTTAATTTTTGGCTCCACAGTGAGTTCCTCTCTCTAAAAGTTATGAGTTATGAGTTATGGTATTTACTCCTAACTCCTTGCTCTCAGTTATTACCTTACAGATAAATTTTACCTTGCCAGTGGCTATCTTAAATAGTCTAAATTTTAATTAAAAAGTCTTGAATACGTTTGACAAAGTCTTCTAACTCTGTAACTAAGTTAGCAGTACCTCTACGCTCTTGATTGAGAGCTAATTGTTCTAGTTTGTGTGCGGCTAGATGCATAAGCGTAGCTCCGACATTGGCACTAGCACCTTTAATCTGATGAGCTTCTCGCGCTAATTGTTGAAAATCTTGCTCTGCGATCGCTGCTTTGGTAATTTCTAAATGCTCATAAATATCTGCAACGAAAATTTCCAATAAATTTATTTCAAATTCTGGATCATGTTCTGAGATCTGATGCAAATGTTCCCAATCAATCGGTAGGTCATTTAAACCTACATCAATCGGAGAAATTATTTGCTCAAAGGCAACTGTCTCTGGTGTAAAAAATATTTTACTTGCCCAAAGTTCTAATGCCGCAGCCAATTTTTCTTTCATGACTGGCTTGCTTAAATAGTCATTCATCCCTGCATCTAGACACATTTGTTGGTCTTCTCTCATAGCATTAGCTGTCATTGCAATAATTACAGGACGACGGCCATTAGCAAAGGCACTGGATGACCAACCATTAATTTCTTTTGTGGTTTCCAAACCGTCGAGAATCGGCATTTGGCAATCCATAAATACTAAATCGTAAGGAATTTTTGCTAATAATTGTAAGACTTCTTGACCATTGGCGGCGACATCGGCGCTATAACCCAGGCTTTGGAGTTGCTTGATGGCTACTTTTTGATTGACTAAATTATCTTCAGCTA
This sequence comes from Chroococcales cyanobacterium, assembly GCA_038259655.1. Lineage (GTDB taxonomy): Bacteria > Cyanobacteriota > Cyanobacteriia > Cyanobacteriales > Nostocaceae > Halotia. The sequence continues at coordinate 7,049 of JBBSOP010000159.1, read as the reverse complement.
GCAAAATTCTTAATTTAGGGAAGTTAGGAGCCAGTCGAGAACTAATAGAGGAATGATTGGCATTTTCTAAATTCTTCACTTCTGACTCCTGTTTTTGCAGTTCTGACTGGGTTCCTAAAATAGTCATGATGGTATCTAAAAGCCTAGATGGCTTAACGGGTTTAACCAAATAAGCAGCAAAGCCTATTTTTAGCGCTCTTTGTACTTCATCTCGTTGATTGGTAGAAGTGAGCATAATCAAAGGTAGCTCAGCGATCGCAGAATTTGCTTTAATTTGCTCTGCCAATGTCATACCATCTATTTCAGGCATTTGCATATCAATCAAGGCGATATCATAGGGCTTTTGCTGCTGTTGAGCTGCTTGAATAGCTATCAGAGCTACAGCTGCACTATCGGCTTTATCCACTTGCATTCCCCAACGGGTTGCTTGATGGTAGATAATTTTGCGATTAGTAGCGTTATCATCGACCACCAATAAGCGCCGATTGGTGAGCAGTTCCCGATCTTGATTGCAGGAAATTGGCTGAATTTGTTTAGCGAAAGGAATCTCAAACCAAAACTTAGATCCTTTCCCCATCTGACTTTCAACTCCAATTTCTCCCCCCATTAAATTCACCAGTTGCTTGCAGATGGCTAATCCCAAGCCTGTACCGCCATACTTGCGAGTAGTAGAAGCATCCACTTGAGTAAATGGTGTAAAGAGTTTGCATTGGTCTTCAGGGGTAATGCCAAGACCTGTATCTGTGATCGCAAAATGAATAGTGACTGTTGTAGAAGTTTGCGATGGCTCCGCCAACGCCAAGGGCGAACGCAATTCTGCTCGTACTACCACTTCACCGGCGCTGGTGAATTTAACAGCATTGCTAATTAAGTTCATCAAAATTTGACGCAAACGACCAGCATCTCCTTGTAGATGGGTGGGGACGTTGCGATAAATCAAACCTGCAATTTCTAATCCCTTATGATGAGCTGGGGGAGCCAATAATTCCAACACCTCTTCTACACAAGTAGATAAGTCAAAATCTAAAGTTTCTAAAGCCATCTCCCCAGCCTCTAGTTTGGACAAATCCAAAATTTCGTTGATCAGGGTTAAAAGAGCATCTCCACTAATACGAATTGTCTCGATAAAATCCCGCTGTTCTGGATTCAAGGGAGTGTCTAACATTAAGCCTGTCATTCCCAACACAGCATTCATGGGAGTACGGATTTCATGGCTCATATTTGCCAAAAAGGCACTTTTGGTCTGAGAAGCTAATTCAGCTTGTTGACGAGCAATTTCCAATTCTCGTCGCTGTTGAGTTTCTGCATCTAACATTTGGGCTTGGGCTAAAGCAATGCCTACTTGATCAGCGATTTGCCGCAAAAGATGAGTCTCAAAACTAGACCATTGATGGGAACTACCGCATTGATGAACAACTAATAAACCGCAGAGTTCTTCTTTGACAAAAATGGGTATGACTAAATTGGACTCGACCCCAAATTGTTGTAATAATTCCAGATGACTTTGTTGGACTGCAACTAAATCTAAATCCCAATCAGTTAGTCTCCGAGTCTGTTTGTGACGATACTGCTGTAAATAATATTGCTGTAGATATTCTCCTTGTAAGTAAGAGTCAGTGACCTTTTTATCTTTAATCGACAGCCAGCCAGAAACTACTGCCTCTACAATATTGGTTCCAGATCCATCTGACAAAGGCTGATAAATCAATACTCGATCGCTTTGAAGAATCTTTTGCACCTCTTGAGCAGTGATTTGGAGAATTTCGGTGATTTCTAAGGATTGACGAATTTTAAGAGTAATTTCGGTGAATAATTGCGATCGCAAATTTTGTCTTTGGAGTTCTTCTTCTGCTTGCTTGCGCTCGATAAACAGCCCTACTTGCTCCCCAATAGAGTTCATAATTTTTGCTAAATCTGCATCGGGTTGCTGAATTTCATGGTTAAAGCAGGTAATGACACCGAGAATTTTTTTACCATTACGGATTGGAAAACCGAAAGCTGCGTGCAGTCCGGCTTGAGCCGCGATTTCAAAGCGCAAAAAATTGTGATCTTTAACAACATCTGTCAACCAAACAGGTTCACCACTAGCCCAGACACGCCCAGGTAGTCCAATTCCTGGTGCAAATGTGGTTTGCTGACTGAGGATTTCAAACTCTTGCATTTCAAAGGAAACTTTATACCACATATCAAGAAAACGTAGTATATTTGCTTGCTGGTCTACCATCCAAATTTCACTTACATCCCATCCCAAACTTTCACATATCCCTTGCAGAATTTGGGGCATGGCCTCGTTGACTGTAGTGGATTCTGCTAATATGCGGGTTACAGTATATTGTGCCGTTAAATGCTGTTGCGATCGTTTGCGTTCGTGCAACGCAGCTTGCTGTTCGCTAATATCAAGACCTGTGGCCACGATATATTCTACACAGCCCTCATAGTCTTGTAAGGTGGTATTAGTCCAGGCAATTAACCGTCGTTCGCCAGTTTTTGTTACCCAATAATTTTCGTATTCTTTGGAGCCTTGATTAATTTGCAACTGCTCAAAAGCTGCTTTGACGGGTTCCACCTCTTCGGGAAGTAAAAACAAATTCCAAAAATATCTATCCCTAACTTCATCAAACGAGTAACCTGTTGTTTGTTCACAAGCTTGATTGAAGCGAACAATTTTTCCTTGAGAATCAAGAACTACTACTAAGGCGCTGGCTGTATCTACAACTGCGGAGATAAAGTTACGCTCTTTGTGCAGAGTTGATTCTGTTAATTTACGCTCTGTTACCTCACGATAAATGAGGTAGTAGATTATGGCCAGAACAATAAAACTTAAGCTTATAGCGATCGCTAGTGTCAAAACTGTATTTCTTGCATTCGTTTGAGCTGCTTTTAACTGCTGATTAAGCAGCGATCGCTCCTTATTCTCCATCTCACGCACAACCTGGCGAATATCATCCATAATATTTTTGCCCAAATTTGTCCGCAGAAGTTGCGATGACGGCTCAAATCCTAGTCCTTGGCGCAAGTCGATAGTAGTCTTGATAAAAGCCAGTTTTGCTCTGATTAAGTTTTTAAGGGTTTTTAGCTGCTTTTGCTGCTGGGGATTATTGACTGTAAAAATATTGATCTCTGCAATTTTTTGATCGATGATTGCTATTGCTGATTTATATGGTTGCAGATAAGTTGCTTCTCCAGTGATGATGTAACCCCGTTGTCCAGTTTCAGCATCCTTTATTGCAGACAGCAATTCTTCTAAGCTATTAATATTTTTTTGAGTTGTGATTACATCTTGATTAGTATTAATTAATACTCTTGTGCTTTGATACGAGAGTGTGCCAATTAAGATTAAAATTACCGATGCTAATCCGAATCCTCCAGCAATCTTTTTAAAAAATTGCCTACGTATCTTATGTGCCTGTTTACGTTCATCAGTGATCAATACTAAACTGGCTAAGTTGCGCCGTAGTTCTAATAGTTTGATTACTTGACGACTTAAAGCACGTAACGCCTCTACTTGTTCTGGAGAAAGGTTTCGCGGTACGTGGTCAATTACACAAAGCGTTCCCAATGGATATCCCTCTGGGTTAATTAGAGGTACACCAGCATAAAACCGGATATTTGGGCTAGAAGTGACTAGGGGGTTAGTAGCAAACCGTTGGTCAGATGTGGTATCAGGCACAACAAAAACTTCAGGTTGGAGAATAGCGTGGGCGCAAAAGGCTTGATCACGGGGTGTTTCTAATGCCTCTAAGCCAACTTTTGACTTAAACCACTGACGATTAGTATCAATTAAGCTAATTAAGGCAATGGGAGTTCCGCAAATATACGAAGCTAAATGAGTGAGATCGTCAAAAGCAGCTTCTGATGGAGTGTCAAGGATTTTATACTCCAAAAGTGTTTGGATTCTTTGTGATTCGCGATCGGGTAATGGTGCTTTCATCGGTGAAAGAAATAGGGATTAGGACTTTATGCTCAGTAGGTAACAGAGAAAAGGAGCAAATGCAAAGAGCAAGGGATAAAGACTTTCTGACTGTGCTTTCTCCTTTCTCTGCCTCTTATCTTTCCCAGTATCTAGTCCTATATTTGTTTCAATTAGTACGTGACGGTAAATTATTTTTTCAAAAGGTTCTCAAAAAACCTTTATCTGCGACAAGCTACGCGATCGCCCAGTGTCCTGAAGAGAAAGCAGTATCATCTTGTTTAGAAGTTGTTGTGCTTTCAGTTTCTTCATCTCACTTTGATATTTATTATTTATATCCTTCTAGAGGACGATAAGAAAACATAGCAATATCGATACCATGATTCCTAAGTGCGGATATCGTGTACTCCAAAAAACTCAGTTTTCTGCTGAAATTATGTATTGAAGGAGTTTGATTTGGATACCAATTTTTCTACTATATCGCATAAACATTTTCTCGTATTTTGTCATAGTTAAAAAATACATAGATTGTATTTTTTGGTGGCATATAAGCGTCATGAATTAGGAGCGTTCAACATGAAAGCAGTTGTTTTTCACGGAATTGGAGATATCAGATTAGACAACGTACCAGAGCCTAAAATTAAAGAGCCAACAGATGCGATTATCCGACTAACTTCTAGTGCAATTTGTGGCACAGATTTACACATGATTCGGGGAACATTCACAGGCATGAAACCCGGCACAATTCTAGGTCATGAAGGTGTTGGTATTGTTGAAGAAATTGGTTCTAATGTGCGGAATTTGAAAGTAGGCGATCGCGTCGTCGTTCCCTCGACAATTGCCTGTGGTTACTGCTCTTATTGTCGCACAGGATATCATGCTCAATGTGATAACGCCAATCCCCACGGACATAACGCCGGCACAGCTTTTTTTGGAGGACCAGAAGCAGCAGGCCCATTCGATGGATTACAGGCGGAATATGCTCGCATTCCTTATGCTAATGCAGGGTTAGTCAAGTTACCAAAAGAAGTCACAGACGACCAAGCAATTCTTTTATCTGACATTTTCCCTACGGCTTACTTTGGCGCTGATATTGCAGAGATCACACCAGGAGATACAGTTGCTATTTTTGGTTGCGGCCCTGTAGGACAGTTTGCAATTGTTAGCGCCAGACTATTCGGTGCAGGACGCATTATTGCAGTGGATACTATTCCCTCTCGTTTGGAAATGGCGCGTGATTTGGGTGCAGAAGTCATCGATTACAATGCCGAAGATCCAATTGAGGCGATTCGTGAACTCACTGGGGGAATAGGTGTAGATAGGGTGATTGATGCAGTTGGTGTAGATGCGAATGCTCCTGACAGTGGCCCAGCCGCCGAAAAAGCTCAAAAAGAAGCAAATCAATTTCAGCAGCAGTTACAACAAATTGCCCCTAAAACTAATCCTGAAAATGGCAATTGGCATCCGGGTAATGCTCCTTCTCAAGCATTAGAATGGGCAGTTCAAGCATTAGCAAAAGCTGGTACACTCTCGATTATTGGAGTTTATCCACCAACCCATAATTTCTTTCCCATCGGCACGGCGATGAACAAAAATCTGACAATTAATATGGGCAATTGCAATCACCGCAAGTATATTCCGACTTTGGTGGATTTAGTTCGTAATGGCACAGTAGATCCGACAAAAGTTTTAACCCAAGTCGAACCGCTGATGTCAGTTCTTGATGCGTACAAGGCATTTGACAAACGGCAACCAGGCTGGGTGAAGGTAGAATTAATACCAGGAGCATCTCTGGCTAAGGTCTAGAGTCTTTGCCCAATCAAAATTTTACATCAGCAAGTCACATAACTTGCTGATGATTATAAATGTTAATTTAGCTATGTTATCTAAAACTCGTAGTCATCCTTATTTTCTAACTACTCAACCATCTAATCCTAACTATCCACTTTTTGTCTTTCTACCAGGAATGGATGAGACTGGAAAGGAACTGATGTATATTCAAACAGCAAGTTTAGAAGCTGCTTTTGATGTGCGTTGTTTTGTGATTCCAGCTGATGATCTCACGAGTTGGGATGAAATGACAGAAGAAGTGGTAACTTTAACTCAGATAGAACTAGAAAAAGTACCACGAATTGCTGTTTATCTGTGTGCAGAATCATTTGGTGGTTGCCTGGCACTAAAAGTTTTAGAAAAGTTTCCTCAACTATTTACCAACATTATTTTAATTAATTCTGCTTCTTCATTTCATCGAGTGCCTTGGTTAAATTTTGGTTCGCGTTTGTTTCCTTATACACCTCAATTGTTTTATAAAGTGTCTTCGGTTTTCTCTTTACCTTTTCTAGCTCCTTTAAGTCGAGTTTCACCTGCTGCTAGCCAAGCACTTTTAAAATCGACCCGTTCTGCACCAAAAGAAACTGCTAATCAACGACTGTCTTTAATGAGAGAATTTGATGTTGACGAGAATAAATTATCTAAAATTACTCAACCTGTATTACTAATTGCTGGTAGAGATGACCGAATTTTACCTTCAGAAGCCGAGGCACAACGTTTAAGTAATATTTTCCCTAATTCTCAAATCATAGTTTTACCTCATAGCGGTCATGCCTGTTTAGTCGAAAAGGATGTTAACCTTTATAAAATTTTGTTATCAGCTAATTTTATTGATTTTTAATTCCCCCAGGGGGTTGGCTTCCAACTCCTGTGAAGCTACAAAAATTAACTTTTGCCAAAACTCTAGGTACAATACATAAGCCTCATCCTTTTTCTGCAATATTATGGGTAGTACTTTTGGGCATCTATTTAGCATCAGCACTTTTGGCGAGTCCCACGGCGGCGGCGTGGGGGTTGTAATTGATGGCTGTCCTCCGCGATTGGAAATTACTGCTGAAGAAATTCAATTAGAGTTAGACAGAAGACGGCCTGGACAAAGCAAAATTACCACCCCGCGTAAGGAAGCAGATTCCTGTGAAATTTTGTCTGGGGTGTTTGAAGGCAAAACTTTAGGGACACCTATAGCAATCTTGGTGCGAAATAAAGATACGCGTTCTCAAGATTACGATGAGATGGAGCAGAAATATCGACCTTCTCATGCAGATGCGACTTATGATGCTAAATATGGCATTCGCAATTGGCAAGGTGG
>JBBSOP010000158.1:0-9534 GCA_038259655.1 Chroococcales cyanobacterium | reverse complement strand
TTAAAAATAACAGCACAAGCGGTTTTCCAGATTATTTAATACTAACTATTAGTTACTACTAGCAGCTGCCAATTCTGCTAAACGTTCTTGCTGGTCTTGAGAGATACAAGATTGAACAACCGTCTCTAAATCACCTTCCAGAACAGGATTAAGGGAATAATTTTGACCTAAACGGTGGTCGGTAACGCGGTTATCTTTATAGTTATAGGTGCGAATTTTTTCCGATCGCGACCCTGTACCAACCTGCGATCGCCGCATCGAAGTTACTTCTTCTTGTTGTTCGTGTAACTTTATTTCATACAGTTTTGCCCGTAGAATTTGCATCGCCCGTTCTTTGTTTTGCAACTGGCTACGTTCTTCTGTACAGAAAATTCGTATTCCTGTCGGTTTGTGGAACAAGTCAGCCGCTGTTTCTACTTTGTTAACGTTTTGTCCACCAGCACCACCAGAACGAGCCGTACTCATTTCAATATCTTTCGGGTCAATGTGGATTTCTACCTCATCCACCTCTGGCATAATCGCTACTGTAGCCGTAGAGGTGTGAACTCTTCCCCCAGCTTCAGTTGTCGGCACTCGCTGCACACGATGCACTCCAGCTTCAAACTTTAACTGACTGTAAACGTTGTCACCTTTAATTTCTAAAATGACTTCTTTCCAGCCGCCCATTTCACCGAGAGATTCGCTTACCAACGAAACTTTCCAGCTTTGAGTTTGGGCATAGCGCGTATACATCCGCATCAAATCGCCAGCCCAAATACTCGCTTCATCGCCACCAGTACCAGCGCGAATTTCCAACATGATGTTTTTATCATCGTTGGGATCACGAGGTAATAGTAAAACTTTCAAGCGAGCTTCTAAATATTCTATTTTTTCTTCTAATTCATTTACTTCCAGTGCTGCCATTTCTTGCAACTCTGGATCACTCGCAGATTCTTTATAAACCTGACGCGCTCCTATCAAGTCTTCTTGGGCTGTTTTCCAAATTTCATAAGTATCTACTACTTCTTCCAAGGAAGAACGCGACTTAGCGATTTCTTGATACTCATCAGGATTGCTAGCAGTATCAGGATCGGCCAAACGACGAGTTAATTCATGAAAGGTTTGTTCAACAGATTTTAATTTATCTAGTAAGTATGATTCAGCCATGACAAATGCGATCGCTCCTTAAAATAACAAATTGGCTCGGCAAAAAATGACAATCGACCCAGCAGACGCAGGGTCGTCGTTAACAGCAGAGCCAACCCGCTACTTTTTGTCTTGGTCGTCGCCGGAGGCTTGGGCTTGAGTGCTGGACATACCGTATTTGCGGAGGAAGCGCTCAACTCGACCCTCGGTGTCAATAATTTTCTGAGTACCTGTGTAAAAAGGGTGATTTCCTGACCAAACATCTACGTGTAATTCTGGCTTTGTAGAGCCAATGGTCATTACTACTTGACCGTTACAGTAAACTTTAGCGTCTGGATACCACTTAGGATGAATATCAGCTTTAGCCATTGTTCTTTGTGTGGTGAATCTATATCAATTATAACTTTGCAGATGCGAAGAGAGACTAGGGATTAGGGACTAGAGACTAGGGAAGAATTTCTGTATGCCCCGTACCCACTTGCCCAATACTTAACGCTTAGAATACTGAGGTGCTTTACGAGCTTTGTGCAAACCATATTTTTTCCGTTCTTTGGCACGGGGATCGCGTGTAAGATAACCTTCAGTTTTCAGAGGTGGGCGATTATCTGGGTCGAGTTGACATAAAGCACGAGCAACACCCAAACGAACAGAATCAGCTTGTCCGGTTAAGCCGCCGCCTTCTGCTTTTACCAAAATGTCATATTCGTTTTCTAGTCCCAGAGTTTCCAGAGGCCCTTTGATAACTCCTAGGTAATTGGCGTTGAATTGAAAGTACAAGTCTCCAGGCTTGCCATTTACAACTAGCTTCCCTTCACCAGGAACCAGACGTACCCGCGCTACTGCGGATTTACGGCGGCCAGTACCCCAGTACACAGCGCGACCGCTATTGGTATCTACTGCTTGCATTAATTTTCTTCTCCAGGAATTGTACTAATTTTTAATTCTTGAGGTCTTTGAGCTTCGTGGGGATGAGTTGGCCCAGCATAGACTTTTAGTTTAGTAAACAATTGCTTACCCAAGCTATTTTTAGGCAGCATACCTTTAATAGCCTTTTCTATAATTCGTTCTGGTAAGCGTTGTTGTAGCTTGGCAAAAGTTTCAGTTTTCATCCCGCCAGGACGACCGGAATGACGATGGTAAAGCTTTTGGGTGCGTTTTTTGCCTGTGACTGCTACTTTTTCAGCATTAACGACGATTACGAAGTCACCTGTGTCTAAGTGAGGAGTGAATATGGCTTTGTTTTTGCCTCTGAGGATTTGAGCAACTTCGCTGGCAAGGCGGCCAAGGCGTTGGTTAGTAGCATCTACTACGTACCAATCATGCTCCATAGTCTTTTGAGGAGGAAGGTATGTTTTAGTCATTTTTTCTTTGTCAGTTGTTAGTTGTCAGTTGTCAGTTGTTTGGGTCTAACCCCTGCCTACTGATCTAGGACTAGTTTTGGTAGGGTGTCGTACCAAATTTCGCTAGGAAAGGGAAAATCGGGATAGCCGACTCTCAATAAGCACAAACCTTGTGGAGGTGCGGCGTGTTTCACTTCTTGCCGACGTTGTTCTTGCCAGAGTTCGGTAAAGTTAGCTAGCGATCGCTGTCCAGAACCAACTTGCGCCAACATCCCTACCAACAGCCGTACCATGCCATATAAAAATCCATCTGCCTGTATTTCAATATGGAGAAATGACCCACTGCGAATACACTCTACCGCTTGTACCTCTACCCAGGAATGCGATCGCTTTGATCCTGCACGGTGAAAAGCAGCTAAATGATGCTTTCCCAACAGAGGTTTTAAAGCAGCTTCAATTAATGATTCATCGAGGGGTGCATAATAATAATGCCAACTGAAGGATTTCACGAACAAGTTCGGCCGATCTTCAGTATATATTGTGTAGCGATAACGCCGATAGGCTGCACTAAAGCGGGCGTGCCAACGTTTATCTACACTAGCTGAAGCCCTTATTAATATATCTGGGGGCAGATAGCTGTTAAGAATTGTTGCCCACTTATGAGCCGGAATTAAACCTGTAGCCTCGAAATGGGCTACTTGAGCAGCGGCATGAACCCCGGCATCGGTTCGCCCAGCACCATGTAAGGTCACATGATGACCAATAATTTTAGCGATCGCTATTTCTATTTCTTCTTGGACTGTACGGTGTTGTTTTTGCCGTTGCCAGCCATGAAAGTGAGTACCCAAGTATTGAATTACTAGGGCTACTCGATGAGTTGGGGTAGGCTGGTGGCTTTCTAACATAAAATCAAATAAAGGCCGAAGGATGAAAATTTCATCCTTTATCCTTCATCTTTTTTACACCAGTTCAATTATGGCCATTTGAGCATTGTCACCCCGACGAGGCACAGTATGCAAAATGCGGGTGTAACCTCCTTCACGATTACCATACCGCGTAGGAGCTTGTTCAAACAAAGCGTGAACTAGTTGTTTGTCAAAGATGTAGCCTAGAGCTTCACGGCGCGCTGCTAAGGAGCCGTTTTTAGCTAAGGTAATCATTTTATCCACTTCACTCCGTACTACTTTCGCACGGATTAAAGTGGTGGTGATTCGACCATGACGGATTAGTTCGGTAGAGAGCGATCGCAACAGGGCGCGGCGCTGGTCAGCGGGTTTACTGAGTTTTTTAACTCGACAACGGTGACGCATAATAATCGACTATGTATTATTAAAGGTTTTAGCTTAGTTGTGTTTAGATCCTCTTTCTTGCGGCAGGGTAATGCCTAAGCGTCGCTGTAAAGCTTCAACTACCTCTTCTGCTGACTTTTGACCGAAATTTTTAATTTCTAACAAGTCTTCTTGGGTATAGTCCAACAAGTCGGCTACAGAGTTCACTTGCGCTCGTTTGAGACAGTTATAAGCCCGCACCGAAAGTTGTAATTCCTCGATGGGAATCTGAGCTGTTGGATCATCTGGAATATCAGCCCCTGAATCGGTTGGTTCTAGTGAGATATCTTTCAAAGGGTTGAATAGATCTACTAGAATCCCAGCAGCTGAGGATAGTGCTTCTTGGGGTGAGACACTGCCATTTGTCCAAACTTCCAAAAGTAATCTGTCTTTAGTAATCGAGCCTTCCCCACGGGCATCTTCAACACTATAGTTGACTTTCCGCACCGGCATAAATACCGAGTCAATCTGAAGAAAGTCTAAAGAGGTAGCTTCTTCACGCCCTCTTTCTACGGTGCGATATCCTTTACCTTTCTCGATCCGAAATTCCATTTCCAGTTTGCCCCCCTCGGCTAGGGTAGCTACATACTGGGTGGGATCAATGACTTCGACTTCACTTGGTAAATCAAAGTGGGCCACAGTAACTGTTGCTGGGCCATTTACAAGTAATCTACCAATCTGGGCTTGCGAAGAATAACTTTTGAGGATGACTTCCTTCATTTTCATGAGGATTTCCAGTACGTCTTCTCGCACACCCGGAACTGTAGCAAACTCGTGTGAAACGCCTGCAATTCTTACTGCTGTAACTGCTGTCCCCTCTAGATTAGACAGTAATACTCGCCGTAGCGCGTTGCCAACTGTTGTTCCTTGACCACGCTCTAGAGGTTCCAGAACAAATTTACTGTAATGGCTCCGACTTTCTTCTGTATTAGACTCTACACATTCAATTTGAAACTGCGCCACGGAGTAGCCTCCCTTGTTTTAAGGTGCTGCTAGCAGGCAAATCTATTGCCTCTCAAAATTTACTTTATTGTCCTAAAGCTTAATCTTGGTGTATCAAACTGCCAATATGCTGTAGCAATGGAGTTTGAAGCCCTTTTCAGCCTGTAGACAATTATCATAATTTGGGTGATCTGAAGTTTAGCAGTCCTCCATAAAGGAAGATCTGACATGCTTTTGATCGCCCAAGCTATCAGAAGTTCTTTAGCACTCACCCTGCTTGATAATTTAGATAACAAATTTTCAAGCAGTCATTGCAGGTGACTTCTATTTGCTGAGATCTTTCGTCCTCAAACCGCCCAATAGGTTGGTTTTAAACTCGGCGACGCTTGGGTGGACGGCAACCATTGTGAGGAATTGGGGTAATATCCCGAATGAGTGTAATTTCCAGTCCTGCACCTTGAAGTGCGCGGATGGCAGTTTCTCTACCTGCTCCTGGGCCACTGACCATCACCTCAATTTGGCGCATCCCTTGGTCGATAGCTCGGCGTGCTGCACTTTCAGCAGCGGTCTGTGCGGCAAAAGGAGTTCCCTTTTTTGCACCCTTAAAACCGCTAGAACCAGCACTAGCCCAGGAAATAACATCTCCATTTTGATCAGTAATGGTGACAATGCTATTGTTGAAAGTAGACTGGATGTAGCCCATTCCGTTGGGAACATTCCGTTTTTGCTTTTTGCTTCCGCCTTTTTTAGTTGGTTGTCTCGCCATGTTTTTTTAGTTAATCTAAAGGTGAAACTTGTTCTGGTGAACAAGCGATGAAATTTATTTACCTGGAGCCTTCTTCTTACCAGCCACTGTCTGCCTTCTCCCACGACGGGTTCTAGCATTGGTACGAGTTCTTTGACCTCTAACTGGCAAGCCCATACGATGACGACGGCCTCTATAGGAACCAATGTCCACCAAGCGCTTGATATTCATCGCCTCTAAGCGCCGCAAGTCCCCTTCGACTTGATAGTTACTTTCTATCTCTCCTCGCAGGGCGGCGACATCAGCATCACTTAAGTCTTTAACGCGGGTGTCTGGGTTTACGCCTGTAGCCGCTAAAATTTCTAGCGATCTTGATACTCCAATTCCGTAGATGTAAGTCAGACCAATCTCAATTCGCTTATCGCGTGGAAGGTCTACTCCGGAAATACGTGCCACAATCAATATCTCCCTATTGTTCTCGCAGTTGCTTTTGGAAAAACACGACTAATCGCGTTTACACTTTGTTTAGGCGGTTATGTGTGTCACACCTTACTGTTTGATTTTTGACAGTACTATCCTTGACGTTGCTTGTGCTTGGGATTCACACAAATCACCATGACGCGACCACGACGTTTGATCACGTTACACTTTTCACAAATTTTCTTGACTGAGGCTCTAACTTTCATGCCTTTTGTAACTGACTCCAAATAGTAAATTATAGCATTTTCAGGGAAATTAATTCAGCTAATTAACCAAGTAACAGCCAAAAAAATGGTTTTATGGTAAACTTTTCTGCATAGACTTACTTTTTCCGGAGCCGATAAGTAATTCTGCCTTTGCTCAGGTCATAGGGTGTTAACTCTACTTTGACGCGATCGCCAGGTAAAATCTTGATGTAGTTGCGGCGAATCTTACCAGAAATGTGTGCTAGGACGTTAAAGCCATTGTCCAAGTCAACACGAAACATCGCATTAGGCAAGGACTCTGTAACCGTTCCTTCCATTTCAATTAGATCTTGTTTAGACAATTTGTTTTTTCCTCAACTCAATAATTTTCTGTTCAGTCGCAGCATTTCACCTGCAAAAGAACATATTTTGAGAAATATATCAACAGTTTATTAATATATCTTAGCTAAATTTGACTTGTTTTTTGCTCCAATTCAGGTTAATGGGGAGTAGTTGAGTGTTGAATTTTCTACTCCCTATTCTCAGGTTATAAAGCAATGACTTGATGGAGTTCGCTAGTGACTTCTTCTTGGGATTGATTGCCGTTGACATTCAAAAGTCTTTGGCGATCGCGGTAATAATCAATCAAAGGTGCAGTTTCAGCGCGGTACACTTCTAAACGACGGCGAATCACTTCTTCACTATCATCTTTTCGTCCTCTAGCTAGTAAACGTGTCACCACAACTTCATCTGGTGCATCTAGATTAACTACCCTTTCGCCACTTTGATGGCTCTTTTCTAGTAGTTCTTCTAGAAAAGCTGCTTGTGTGACTTTGCGGGGAAAACCATCTAGAATCCAACCGGATTGAGCATCTGATTGATTGAGGCGCTCCTGTACCAAATCCTGTACTAGCTGATCAGGAACTAACTCACCACTATTGACATAGTTTTGAGCTTTAATTCCCAAAGGGGTTTGCTCTTTCATGGCTTGTCTTAATATTTCACCCGTAGAAATATGAGGAATATTTAAGTATGTAGCCAAGGTTTGAGCTTGAGTTCCTTTACCAGCTCCAGGTGGTCCCAAGAAGATTAATCGCGTCACTATTGTTTCACCATTCCTTCATAACGCTGAGAGATCACATAAGTTTGTACTTGTTTCGCTGTATCAATTGCCACACCTACCAAAATAAGCAAAGATGTAGCACCTAAACCTCTAAAGGTTGGTACTCCTAAAGCACTTTCAACAGCAGTGGGGATAATAGCGACAAAGCCCAAAAATATCGCACCCAAAAAAGTTAGTCGATTAATAACACGCTCGATATACTCACTTGTAGCTTTTCCGGGACGGATACCGGGAATACTAGAGCCCATTTTCTTCAAGTTCTGCGCTACATCAACCGGGTTAACAATCAATGAAGAGTAGAAGTAACTGAAGAAAATAATCGAAGTTAAGTAGACAAGTGCGTAAACCCAAGGTTGAGAACCACTCGGACTCAGATAAGTACTAACAATGTTCGCTATGTCTGGGTTTTTGGTAAAGTTGGCAATTAAAAGCGGCAGACTCAAAATAGCAGCCGCAAAAATGATCGGCATTACACCACCAGAATTTAGACGCAAAGGCAAATAACTACGTTGTTCTGCCAATACTCGTCTACCTACTTGGCGACGGGCTGAAATAATGGGAATGCGGCGGATTCCTTCTTGAACAAATACAATCCCCACAATAGTTGCTAAAAATACCAAGACTAGTACAATTACACGACCGACTATTTCTCTACCGCCGACTTGTACTAAATCAATGGTATCGCCCAAAGATTTTGGTAATGAAGCAACAATGTTGACAAAAATCAATAATGATGCTCCGTTCCCAATACCACGCTCTGTAATCAGTTCCGATGCCCACATCACAAACATTGAACCAGCAGTCAGAGCGATCGCAGTTTCAGCGACAAATATTGGTCCTGGGGTTATGGCAAATTGCTGGAGGAATAATGCCGAAAAAGCCGTACTTTGAATAATGGCCCAAACTACAGTTACATAACGTGTAATTTGCGAAATTTTCCGCCGCCCTGCTTCACCTTCATTTTTCTGTAAATTTTCTAAAGATGGAATTGCCGCAGTGAGCAATTGGATAATAATAGAGGCATTAATGAAGGGCAAAATCCCTAAAGCGAAGATTCCTAAAGTCGATAGTCCTCGCCCAGAAAATATATCCAATAAACCGAATACGGAATTATTCCCCGAAATAGCTTCGTGAAACCTATCTCGATTAATTCCCGGTATGGGTAAAAAGATGCCTAGTCGCACCAAAATTAAAATACCAACGGTGACAAGCAGCCTACCTCTGAGTCCGGCTGCTTGCGCCATCTGCATAAAAGTTTCTTGAGCCGTTGGGGCTTTATCTCGACTGATCATAGAGTGCTACCTTTTTAGTGAATCAGGCACTGGAAACGAGTTGTCTGTTATTTAAGTGCGCTGTTGCTCTCACTATAAAATTTCACAACTCCCACCAGCTGCCTCAATTTTGCTGCGAGCTTGGCCTGTAAAAGCTGCTGCTTTTACATTGAGCGCTACGCCCAATTCCCCATTACCCAAAATTTTCAATGGGTTTTTGCCACTAGTGATAATACCTGCGGCTTTTAAGGAGTCCAAAGTTACTTCTGTATTGGCAGGAAGGGAGGCTAACTTCTCTACATTAATCGTAGTGTAATTTTTCCGATTCACAACCGGGAAGCCTTTCAGCTTCGGTAAACGGCGGTATAACGGCTGTTGTCCTCCTTCAAAACCTGGTCGGGTACTGCTACCAGAACGAGATTTTTGACCTCTCATACCTAGACCAGCACTCGCACCTTGACCAGCAGAGATACCTCTACCTACGCGGCGGCGGCGTTTTTTCGAGCCTTTTTGAGGCTTAGCATCGTTGAGTCTCATTTTGTATTAGTATTTGTTTACACAAAAACTTTATCAGGGTGTCTCTACTAGATGTAGAGTTTTTCAATAGCAATGCCCCGATCTTCAGCAACTTCAGCTAAGGTACGCAGTGTAGATAAAGCATTAACTGCGGCTCTAGCATTGTTGAGTGGATTATTGGAGCCTAGTTGCTTGGCTAAAACGTTACGAACTCCTGCCAATTCCAGCACAGTCCGCACAGCACCACCAGCAATTACCCCGGTTCCAGGTGCAGCTGGGCGCATCATTACTTTAGCGCCACCGCCGACACCATCAATAGGATGGGGAATGGAGTTAGATTTGGTGATTGGAATGTCAATTAGGTGTTTTTTGCCATCGGCTACGCCTTTTTTGACAGCACCGATGACATCTGAGGCTTTGCCTACTCCTACACCAACTTGCCCACGTTCGTTACCGACGACCACGATCGCCCGGAAGCT
>JBBSOP010000157.1:0-9672 GCA_038259655.1 Chroococcales cyanobacterium | reverse complement strand
GGACGATACCAGCGCTTAACACGGCTAGATTCTACTGAAAGAAAGGCTACATGTGACCAATCTTGTAAATTTTCGATGCGTTCTTTCAATTCTGGAACAACTTCCACAACAGATTTTTTCAATTCTGCCAAACCAGCAGCCCGCAATTTGTGATAACCATCTTTGGGGATAACATAGGCAATTTGCCACTCGTCACCACGATCTAGCATGACAACAATATGACCTGGAGCAAGGTGTCCCATCCCTCCCTCAAATTCTTCTGGATTTCTGGGTAGGCGAAACCAGAGAACATCCATCGGCGGTGAAGTTTCCACAGACTCAAAATCACCCAATTGTCTTAACCGTGAGTGGCGACCATCTGCACCTACTGTTAGTATTGCCCGGACTTCGTGCCAACCACCACCGCCCCGATAACGCACGCCTTGAGTTACACCATCTTCAGTAATTAATTCCTGTACATTTGCACCCATCACCAGCTGAAAATTAGGGTATTTTTGCGCTTCTTGGGTGATAAATTCCAAAAATTTCACTTGGGGAAGCATCGTAATGTAAGGATATGGGGTTTTGAGGTGACTAAAATCTGCTAATGTTACCGCATCTTCAGGAGTTTTAACTTTAATTTGGCGCATTTTCGCATGGGTTAATTGTAGCAAGCGATCGCTTAAGCCCAGTTCCTCCATAATCTGCATCACCGATGGATGAATTGTGTCTCCCCGAAAGTCGCGGTCAAAGTCTTTGTGTGCTTCCAATAGCATTACAGGAATGCCTTGACGTGCCAACAGCAGCGCCAAGACGGCTCCTGCTGGGCCACCACCGACAATGCAACAATCGGTGGTTTGTACGTCTACAATGTCATGAGCAGGGTTAACGCTAGGGTCTTGGGAAGGATTTTCAGTTACATAGGTAGTCATAACAATACCTAAATGACAGCCCTAAAATTTAGATTAGTTCGCTTTTTATGCTTGAAGCTGTTTTTTTTACTTTTCGTATTCAGATGAAACATGTATCATGAGCGCTAATCTATAATCTATTTTTTTGTCCCCAGCTAATAACCAACGATAATAATTAATACTCGTGGCACAAGTAATTTTAGAAAACGTTTATAAAAGTTTTCCCCCACGGAAAGGGGAACACGTGACTTTACAAACTCAACTTCCAGCTCAGTATGGAAATAACATTGATGTATCACCAGAGCGTGCAGAAAATATCAATGTGCTGCGGCGGATTAATTTAACGATCGCCGATGGGGAATTTATGGTACTAGTTGGCCCTTCTGGTTGTGGCAAAAGTACCTTACTGCGGTTAATCGCTGGGTTAGAGGCGATGACTGGCGGCAATATTTTGGTGGGCGATCGCCTCATTAATGATCTACCTCCCAAAGAACGAGATATTGCAATGGTGTTTCAAAATTACGCCCTCTATCCTCACATGACGGTGTATGACAACATCGCTTTTGGATTGCGTCGCAGGGGAGGAGAGAGAGCAGGGGAAGCAGGGGAAGCAGGGGAAGCAGGGGGAGAAGTTACTTCTTCATCCCCTTATCTGCGGATGTGGGCTGAAAATGCATTTGTGGGAATGACGCGATCGCTTCCCAAAGGACTGCGCTATGTTTCTGACAAAGAACGAGAGGTACATCAACAAGTAAGGAATGTAGCTCAGTTATTACAAATTGACACTTTGCTGAATCGTTTACCCAAACAGCTTTCTGGAGGACAAAGGCAACGAGTCGCATTAGGACGAGCGATCGCCCGCAATCCGCAAGTATTTTTGATGGATGAACCGCTTTCTAACTTGGATGCTAAACTCCGGGCGGAAACCCGCGCCCAAATTGTGAAATTGCAACGCCAATTAGGGACAACAACAATTTACGCTACCCATGACCAAACAGAAGCGATGACAATGGGCGATCGCATTGCCATTATGTCCGAGGGTAAAATTCAGCAAGTAGCCTCTCCATTAGAACTTTACAATCGTCCTGCTAACCGCTTTGTGGCAGAATTTATTGGCTCCCCGCCGATGAATTTTATACCTGTCAAATTTCACGCTCCGATGTTAATTACCCATTCCCAGTTTCGTCTCACCCTCTCAGAAAGCTGGGGAAGCGCCCTAAAAAAATATGATGGGCAAACCCTAATTTTAGGTATTCGCCCAGAACACTTAAATGTCAGTATGCCTGCTACTAAAAATCTACCAGTGCAAGTTGATTTAGTAGAAAACCTTGGTAATGATTCCTTTGTTGCGGTCAAACTTACCGAGCCTGAAAATACAGTTAATAATTTACAGGTGCGAGTACCACCAGATCGATTAGTGAGTATTGGTGAACAACTATGGTTATCGCTGAACCAAGATAAAATTCACTTTTTTGATCCACAAACTAACTTAGCAATTTTCCGACACTAGACACTACTTAGTACTTAGAGATTACTTCTTTGTCTAATACAGTACAACTACAGAGAGATTTACTGTTTTATGAGCCATCTAATTTCTGAGCTTTTTAATAAAGCTAGATCGGAAGATGAAAAAGTTAGTAGTAATGCTATTACTCCTATTTTTATCATTCCAGAAGCATATCTCCAACTAGAAGAAAAAAGCAACATAATTCCTTCGTCAAGCTCAGTATAAACAACTGCTACAAGTACAAGTATTTCTAAATCTAATGAGGTGATAGGTTATGGTCAAATAATAACTTCACGCTTGCATTGTCAGCATTTGCCGTTCTCGATCAGCCGCATAGCTTAGGCAAGCCAAAATATCTTCTTGTGTCAAATAAGGAAAGTCATTAAGTACTTCCTCGTAGGTCATCCCAGAAGCAAGATAAGATAACACATCATATACAGTAATTCGCATTCCCCGAATACAAGGTTTACCACTTCGCTTTCCAGGTTCAATAGTAATAATGTTGTGATAATTTACAGCCATTTTACCAGGATATAGAATTGCAAGCGATGTCTACGACGGGCTATGCCTACGCCCAGAAACCAGAACTGAGTTAAAAACTGTAAAAACTATAGATGATATTTATTCACTCACCACCGTAGCTGTACCCTTTGGTGCTGTGTCTACAATTGCCAAAATTTTAGGAATCAGGACGCTCATATCTGCTAATCGATTCGACGGTGCTTGCAACACCAAAACAGCTAAATCTAGAACTGCCAAATTTTGTTGAAACGGCAGATTGCGATCCACGGTAATAAATACGTCAAATTCAATTTCAGCTAAACGCAAGAGTTCTCCATCTTTGATGCCAGCCCAACCCATCTGCGGCACGGTTTTCACTATATGGAAAGACAACTGCCTTGCCAGTCTTCGGTCAATACACTCGTCAATCAAAATATTCACACTATGCAACCAGCTTCAGTATCTGCGCTTGTGCGGCTTCCAGGAAAGCAATTACCTGTTCTCGCTTCACTGTGGGAAATCCGTCTAGAAAATCATCAATGGACTCTCCCGCCTTCAAATAATCCAGCAGAGTTTGCACAGGTACTCGCGTTCCTGCGAAGACTGGCGTACCACTCATCACATCTGGCGATGCGGTAATGATTGCTGAATGACTCATTATCCCCTTTATAAAAGCATAGAATGGCTATCTCATTCTAATTAACTGCCGTGACTCTTGTGGTAGTGACAGATCACCCCTGCCTTTGTCTTCTTGCCAGATAACTGCTTTAATTTTCATTGCCAATCATCTCCACAAGATTGTGATTGATATTCTAGCGTTAAGCCGACCGCGATCGCCTGTTTATCTTTCTATACAAATTTTTATCGTCGACTTACTTAAACCTTTTTCACGATGTTGCTATAGGCAATGTGAACCAGAAGGTTAATCCGCGTTTGGTATTACTAATGACACCCATTTCACCACCATGTGCTTGAATAATTTGCCGACAAAGATACATTTTTAAGCCAATGTCTATAGAACAAGAGGCTTGTGGATCGGGAACGTATAAATCAAACAGGCGATCGCTTTCTAACTTGTTCATTCCCACGCCGTCATTTTGAATCTGAATGCGAATCATTTTGTCTGCGATTGTGGCTTTGAGGGTAAAGTTTAATTCTGGTAAATTGTTTTGCAAGCTGTAAGTAAACAGATTTTTTAAAACCCGCTGTAACCGAGTTTTGTCTGCCATTACTAATGGTAAATCTTGAGGAACCAAGTTTTTCAAAGTCGCTTGGTTTTGGTTCAGCATTGGCTGCAATTCTAAGATAATTGTGTCTAGCAGTTTGCTAAACCTGGTCATTTCCAGATGGAGAACAATTCCTTGATTTTTACAACAATGAATTTCTAGCAATGAGTCAATCATTGCTAATTGGCGATCATTGCCTTGAATCATGCGCTCAATAATAGATTGAGGTATTGGAATCAGACATGAGGCGGATTCTGGAGCCAGTCCTTGATTTTTCAGTAAATTCTGTAACACCATCAAGTTACCCATGACTGAAGTTCGTAGATCGTGGGCAACTGTATGTAAAACTACGTCTTTCACTCGTTGCATTTCTGACAATTCTTGCATTTTCTGCTGCAACTGAGTAGTACGTTCTTCTACTTGGTGTTCTAGATTAGTATTGAGTTGAGCCAATTCTTCGTAAAGTCGTACTTGCTGAATAGCGATCGCTAGTTGCTCAGACATCTGTTGTACCAAATCAATTTCTATAGATTGCCAATGTCGAGGGCTAGAACATTGATGAGCAACCAAAGCACCTAATAATTCGCCACCCAGCATAATGGGTACAGCCAAGGTAGCTTTTGTCTGAAATTGTTGATAATGTGCTTGTAATTTGGCAGGTACTGTCACTTGACTAACATCTTCAACTACACGCACCCGATTAGTTGTGAGTAGCTTTTTTAACTCTTGCAGATAAGTTTTATCGTCAGTTTTCCAACCCAAGACTGACGGATATTCAGGATTAACTGATTCTGCGATCGCTTTAGCTGCTGCATGGGTATGATTCAGACCGATGAAAACCCGATCTGCTTGCAAAAATTGCCTGACTTCCGTCACAGTAGTTTGAAGAATTTGCTCTAAATTCAGTGAAGATCTAATTCTGACTAAGGTTTTTGTCAACAAGCGATCGCGCTGTGCAGAGAGATGTAATTGCGCTTCTACCTGCTTGCGTTCTGTAATGTCGTGATGAACTACTAAGATGCAGGGAATATCATCTAAATCAATGATTTCGGCTGAAAGCAGTGCTGTAATAATCTCTCCCGATTTTTGGCGAAATTCACATTCCCAGTTGCGAACGACTTTATTTGTCTGCAATTCTTGTAATAATTTGGTGCGATCGCTTTCATTGACCCAAATGTTTAACTCAAAAGCTGTACGGTCAATCACCTCGTCTCGCTCATAACCTGAAAGTCTAACAAAACTATCGTTAACTTCTATGAAGCGTCCTGCTTGCAGCGTACTAATAGTTATAGGGTCAGGGCTGCAATTAAAAGCTTTAGAAAACTTTTGAGCGAGATTTCGCAGGGTAACTTCTGCTTGTTTGCGCTGCGTGATGTCTCGAACAATGGCTAAAACTTCATTGGAGCCACTGACTACCAACCTAGCTTCATAATCTCGGATTCCTGATGGCGTTGGCAAACAATATTCACAAGTTTGCAAAGTTTGGGAATCTAAAGTTTTGGCGATCGCCTCTTGGCCAATAGTAGCAACGTTATTTGGTAAGAGATCCCACATATTTCTACCAATGATCTCTTCTTTGGCAAAAGTGACGTTTGCTGCTTCGCCTTTCAAGTCTAGATACTCGCCATCACGGCTAATGCGAAACATCAAATCAGGAATAGCACACAAAATTGCTTGGTATCGAGCTTCGCTGGCTCTTAATTGCTCCTCTACTAGTTTCCGCTCTGTAATATCTATGACCAAGCCATCACCGGAAATATTACCATTAGCTTGCTGTTGTAATTGTGCAGAGCCTTTAATCCACTTGAGTTTACCGCTAGGCGTGATGATGCGACCTTCCCAACTCCAAGGTGTCAAAGTAGCTTTTGCAACTTTAATCGACTCTGTAAAGGCTGTCCGATCTTGGGGATAAATTAGTTCATACAGCACCTGAAAATCTGCCTGTATAGTTTCTGGTTCTAATTCATAAAGTGCTTGACAGCCAGAACTAATATATAAAACCCTCCAGAAACCATCTTGCTGTTGCAAAAATTGGAAAATTATCCCCGGTAAATTGGCAGCAATCTTTTCCAACACAGTGATAGTCTCTGATGGAAAATCTGGTTTATCCAGTGAGTTTACGGTTTCATCCACTCTTTGACCCTTTGGTACACAAGCAACTAATGTAAAATTCAAGGCGACCATAGCTATTTTGACAATTTTCGTGTCAGTGATCAGCGATGCACTGAGTTTCGACACTTCGATAGGCTACTTCGGCTACGCTCAACTGCCGCGTAGCCGAAGTGCTATTCCTCCTACTCCTCGTTCGCGTCAGCGTCTCTGAAAGAGAAGAAGTGGGCAACGCGATCGCACCAAATAAAACCATGCCTTATTTCACAGTAGTTCCAGATATGGCGATCGCATTCACCCAATCGGGTGAACCCGTGATTTATAAGACTAATAAAAGCTTGGGTTAATGCAATCAACTGAGATCATAACTTGGCTCAAGACTACGCCAACCGAAGTTTTGCTCCTAAGGATTTGGGAGATAAGCAGGGTGCGATCGCTCCTTAGTTTTCATGAATTGGTATAATTTGTTGCTAGATAACTGCATTGCAACTTCTATTTTTCGTTCGCTGATTTGGAGCGGGTAGGGTTTATCTTTATTTAAAGAGAGAGACCATAAACCATACCAAAAAGTAACTATGGCAAGCGGTGATGTATTTGAGTCCGAAACAAAATCCCTAGCTGTGCCAAGGGTTAACCTGCTGACTATGTTTCGGCTGGGTTTGTTTCAAATGGGGTTGAGCATGATGTCAATCTTGACTCTGGGCGTACTCAACAGAGTCATGATTCAAGAAATAGCCATTCCGGCGACACTAGTAGCAGTAGTGCTAGCACTGCCTTTGTTTGTTGCGCCTTCGCGGATTTGGTTTGGTCAAATGTCAGATGCCAAGCCGTTATGGAGATACCATCGCACGGCTTATGTGTGGGTGGGTGCAGCAATATTTGCGATCGCCGCATTTTTAGCTGTACAAGTAATGTGGCAGTTAAATCTAGTTGCCAGTAATACAGACGGCTGGGTATGGACAACCCAAACTATTGGCTGGACGGCAGTTCTAGGTTTGGTGTTTGCTGTATATGGTTTAGCAATTTGTGCTAGCGGTACAGCTTTTGCAGCGTTGTTGGTGGATATATCTGAAGAAGATAACCGTTCTAAAGTAGTTGGTGTTGTTTGGTCAATGTTAATGGTGGGGATTATTGTTGGGGCAATTATTAGTTCTAGCTTGCTCAAACAATTAACTCCCGAAGCAACCGTAGAAACATTACAAGCAGCTGTCAATAAGCTATTTACCATTGTGCCAGCAATTGTATTTGGATTGGCGATCGCGGCAACCTTGGGTGTAGAAAAAAAGTATTCTCATTATTCCAGCCGTTCCACACTGGTAAACCGGGAAGACAGCATTACTCTAGGCAATGCTTGGAAAATATTGACAGCAAGTCCCCAAACTGGATTGTTTTTTACCTTTTTAGTGGTAATGACACTTTGCTTGTTTATGCAAGACCCTATTTTAGAACCTTATGCAGGTCAGGTGTTTGGTATGCCTTTGGCTGAAAGCACCAAACTGAATGTTTTCTATGGCATAGGTTTACTCATTGCTTACGGCGTGACTGGCTTTTTGATTGTGCCGCGTTTGGGTAAGCGCAGAACTACACGCTTAGGCTGTATGTTAGTCGCATTTTGTGCATTATTACTGGGTGTATCAGGATTCACAGCTAATGCAGCTTTTCTGAAACTAAGTTTAGTTTTGTTCGGTTTAGCTACAGGTTTTTTAACTACTGGAGCAATTAGCTTGATGCTAGATCTCACCGCCGCAGAAGCCGCAGGTACATTTATCGGCGCATGGGGATTAGCACAGTCGATTTCTAGAGGCATCGCAGTAGTGATCGGCGGTACAGTCTTAGATGTAGGGCGCAGATTGCTACCTAGCTTGGAATTAGCCTATGGGTTAGTTTTTGCCTTAGAAGCTGTGGGGATGGTGGTATCGATTTGGTTCCTTAATCGGGTGAATGTCACAGAATTTCAAACAAGTACCAAACAGGCGATCGCTTCGGTTTTAGAAAGCGATTTAGATTAGACCTGTCTTTAATCTCCTGAAACATTTTCAAGCTCACTGGTACAATCATTTGTAAACGAAATGACAGCAGGACTTTACGAAGCCGATTTAGGAAGCGGACTATTCAATGCCTTAGAGCAAGAAACATCTTTCCGTCGCAGTATTCGCCAAAAATCACGGTGAGCCGCGATGAACGATCAGTGTATGATTTTTGTGTTGGCAGCGGATGTCTCAAACTCTAACATCATACTATTGCCCGCCTGTCAATAGGGTTTGAGACGCGCTAACCCTGTACCAAGTCCCAAATTCACCAAAGTCATGAGCATCTTACATCTGTCAAATTTTGGCGCGATCGCATCACCGCCATCCAAAAAATTAGTTATAGCAAGCGGTGAAGTATTTGATACCAAAACAAAGCTTTCTAATCTCTGTAGCGTCTGCTCTACAATAAAGCGAAGAATCTAGCAGCTTAAACAGGGGATTGTAGTATTGAAACGACTACTGAGGGCGATAAATTATGATTCAAGCCTTACGTAAACTAGTAACATTCGATGAATTTATCGCTTGGTATCCAGAAAACCCACAACAATGTTATGAACTGCATGATGGAGTAATTGTTGAGATGGCACCACCAACAGGTGATCATGAAGAGGTTGTTGGCTTTTTGGCGCTAGAAATATCTGCGGAAATCAAAAGACTAAAACTACCCTACTTGATTCCTAAAACAGCTTTCATTAAACCATTAGAAGGTCAATCAGCTTATTCTCCAGACGTGTTGATATTAAATCGGTCTAATTTAGTAAATGAGCCTCTATGGAAAAAAGAATCGACTGTTAGCCAAGCAGCATCAATTCCTTTAGTAGTTGAGGTAGTTAGTACAAACTGGAGAGATGATTATTTAAAAAAAGTGGCTGACTATGAGGCAGTAGGTATTGCCGAATACTGGATTGTAGATTATGCAGCTTTAGGTGGTAAGCGCTTTATTGGCAATCCCAAACAACCAACTATCTGGATTTACTCGTTAGTTGAAGAAGAATACCAAGTCAAGCAGTTTCGAGGCGGAGAACGCATCTTCTCGCCTACTTTCGCAGAGCTAAATTTAACTGCCGAACAGATTTTTCAAGCTGGTTAATAAATGGTTAGGCAAAATTATTTGTGTCATTTTGCTTGCAAAAGCTGTGGGGATGGTGGTATCGATTTGGTTTCTTAATCGGGTGAACGTCACAGAATTTTAAACAAGTACCAAACAGGCGATCGTTTCAGTTTTAGAAAGCGATTTAGATTAGACCTGTCTTTAAATCCTAAATCATTTGTGAGAAAGTACCACACTCATTAGACCTATCTTTAAAATAAATTTTGTGGGAAAATAAACAGAAAAATGTAACCATGTATATCAATAATGACAAGTCCCTTAGAAAGAATAGAACTATACCCCCAGGAATCAAAAAGAT
>JBBSOP010000156.1:0-9698 GCA_038259655.1 Chroococcales cyanobacterium | reverse complement strand
TTCCGGCGGATGTTTTTGGCGATGGCTCAGGATATTCGAGTAATTGTGGTAAAACTGGCAGACCGTTTGCATAATATGCGAACTTTAGAGTATATGTCAGAAAGTAGCCGCCGCCGTAGCGCTCAAGAAACGCGAGATATCTTTGCACCCCTAGCTAATCGCTTGGGAATCTGGCGAATTAAATGGGAACTGGAAGATTTGGCGTTTAAATATTTGGAACCAGAGGCTTTCCGCGAAATTCAGCATCATGTTTCCGAAAAACGGACAGCGCGGGAAGAAAAACTGACCAAAGCTACAAATATTTTGCGGGAACGTTTGCAGCAAGCTGGGATTCACTGCCAGGATATTAGCGGTCGTCCCAAACATCTTTATGGCATATACCAAAAAATGCAGCGGCAGCAAAAAGAATTTAATGAAATTTATGATTTGGCAGCCCTGCGGATTATTGTCCAGACCAATGAAGAATGCTATCGCGCTTTGGCAGTAGTTCACGATGCCTTTCGTCCAATTCCTGGTAGATTTAAGGACTACATTGGATTGCCTAAGCCTAACCGTTACCAGTCGTTGCATACTGGTGTGATTGGGTTGACAGGTCGTCCATTGGAGGTACAAATTCGGACGATAGAGATGCATCATATTGCCGAGTATGGGATTGCAGCTCATTGGAAATACAAAGAAACAGGTGGTTCTAATAGCCAATTAACAACGACAGATGAGAAGTTTACTTGGTTGCGGCAGCTCCTAGAATGGCAAAGTGATCTCAAAGACGCACAAGAATATCTTGATAGCATCAAAGACAATCTATTTGAAGATGATGTCTATGTCTTCACCCCTAAGGGGGATGTTGTACCTTTAAGTCCTGGTTCTACGAGCGTAGATTTTGCTTATCGGATTCATACAGAAGTCGGAAATCATTGTACTGGGGCGCGGGTAAATGGGCGGATGGTACCTTTATCTACGCGGCTGCATAATGGCGACATTGTGGAGATTATGACTCAAAAGACCGGCCATCCGAGTTTGGATTGGTTGAACTTTGTCAGAACATCGGCAGCAAAATATCGGATTAAACAATGGTACAAGCGATCGCGCCGCGAAGAAAATGTTGCCCGTGGTCGAGAATTGTTAGAAAAAGAACTGGGTAAAACAGGTTTTGATAACTTGTTGAAATCAGAAGCCATGCAAACCGTCACCGAAAAGTGTAACTATCACAGCGTAGAAGATTTACTCGCTGGTTTGGGTTACGGTGAAGTGACGCTGAATTTGGTGCTAAATCGTTGGCGAGAAGTGGCGAAAGGACAACAACCCGCTATTATTGCAATCCCATTTCTTCCCAAAGATTCAACTACAGCCAAAGCTTTACGGGAAGCACCTCCCATGACTTCCCGTGCTACTGATTCGCCGATTGTGGGAGTGGAAGGATTGGTTTATCATATTGTTGGCTGTTGTAGCCCAATTCCCGGCGAACCAATTATTGGCGTAGTCACCAGAGGTAGAGGAATTTCAATTCATCGCCAAGGCTGTCATAATTTAGAGAATGTAGAATATGAGCGCTTAGTACCAGTGAGTTGGAACTCAACAGTTGAAAATAGCGGTCGTCCTCACACTTACCCGGTGGATGTTCAAATCGAAGCCCTTGATCGTGTGGGGGTATTAAAAGATATTTTATCCCGGTTAAGTGACCAAGGGATCAATGTGCGCCATGCTCAAGTGAAAACTGCTATTGGTCAACCAGCATTAATGGACTTAGGAATAGATATACGCGATCGCTCTCAACTAGAACAAGTGTTTATCCAAATAAAAAAAATGAGTGACATTCTCAATATCCGCCGCATAGGTCAGATAGACGAATAACATAATCATCTTTGTATGACAACCACACTAAATTCTGCAATTAAACCAAGAACTGAAGATAGTTTTGCCATTACCTTTGCGCCATTATCTCTTGAAGAAATCTATGCTAAAGCTGACGACCCAGCAAATGGTGCAGTAGTCGTGATGAGTGGGATGGTTCGCAATCAAACCGATGGACAACCTGTAGTTGCTTTAGAATATCAAGCATACGAACCGATGGCATTGCGAGTATTTTATCAAATAGCTGCTGATATTCGCTCCTCTTGGTCTGATGTGCAGCGGGTAGTAATTTATCACCGGACTGGACGTTTGCAAGTTGGAGAAATTAGTGTTTTAGTGGCAGTTGGTTGTCCTCATCGAGGTGAAGCATTTGCAGCTTGTCAATATGCTATTGATACCCTCAAACATAATGCTCCTATTTGGAAAAAGGAATGGTATGACGGGCTAGATGGTCAGTTGTCTAGTACTTGGGTAAGTATTAATGCTTGTGAACAGTTAACCCCTGAGGGGAATTAAAAATTAAAAATGTAAAATTAAAAATTAAGAGAAATAATTTTTAATTGTTTCAGTCAGCTAAGACGGGAATGGAAATTACAAATTCTGTACCACGTCCTAAAGCTGACTCACAAATAAAACTGCCACCGTGGTTTTCTACTACAATTTTTTGACTGATAGATAATCCCAGTCCCGTACCTTTGCCTACAGATTTAGTCGTAAACAAGTGGTCAAAAATACAGGTTCTGACTTCTTCTGTCATTCCTGTACCGTTGTCTTTAATTTTAATGATCACATTTTGTTGGTCTTCAGCCATCTCTGTGGCAATGGTAATAATATTAGGATGATTTGATTTAATTTCTGCAAAACTCAGCTTATTATTGGCATCTTCTAAAGCATCAATTGCATTTGCTAAAATATTCATGAATACTTGATTTAATTGCCCCAAATAGCATTTTACCGCCAGAATAGCTCCATATTCTTTAATGATTTGAATAGCTGGACGATGATGATTAGCTTTCAAGCGATGTTGTAAAATCATCAACGTGCTATCGATGCCATCGTGGATGTTAGCTGATATTTTAGAGGCAGTATCAGCACGAGAAAAAGTTCGCAGAGAAGTACTAATGTTACGAATGCGTTGTGTCCCGACTTTCATACCAGTAATTATTTTAGGTAAATCTTCTAGTAGATAATCTATATCTATGACTTCACCTTTTTCCTCAATTTCATCACCAGGATTAGGAAACTTGACTCGATATAATTGCAGATAATCAATTAAATCAGTAATAGCATCTTTTGCTTGATCAATACTACCTGTAATGAAACCTACAGGGTTATTGATTTCGTGTGCTACCCCAGCAACTAAATTACCTAGAGAAGACATCTTTTCACTTTGGATGAGTTGCAGTTGTACTTCCTGTAAATCTTTAATTGACTGTTCTAATTTCTTGGATTTATCTTGCGCTTTTGTATACAAACGGGCGTTTTCGATGGCAATAGCCATTTGAGAAACTAAAACGTTTAATACTTCTACTCTTTCTGAAGTAAAAGCTCCTGCTGATAATTGATTTTCTAAGTAAATAATACCTGTAAGTTGTGATTGATAAATAATTGGCAAACAAAATATTGATTTTGATTGAGATTCCTGAATGTATCTATCAGCGTTAAATGGTTCAGCAAGCATTGCATCGTTTAAAACAATTTTCTGCTGAGTTCTGAAAACATAATTAACTACAGAAATAGGTAAATCATGATAATTCACAATGGGAATAGATTGTAAGATTGTCACGACATCATTAGTAGTATCTCCAGAAGCTTCTACATATAATTGATTATCTTTAAGTAGTAAAAGAACTGCTTTTTGAGCAGCAGCATTTTCTAGTAAAATTTTGATTAACTTACTCAACAGATTTTCTAAAACAATTTCATTAGTAATCGCCTGGGAAAATTTGATGAATGTATTAAAGTCCAAGAAATCACTCAAGCCACTACTAGTAGTAGTTTTAGTAGCAATGTGAGTGACATCTAATTGGAAGGCAGAAGTTTCTGTAGTACTAGTTTGTTCTAATGGAAAAGTATATTTTGATTCTAAGTGTTTAACTTTTGCGATCGCTCCCCAGCGCAGATAGGTATAATAGGCTTTAGTTACATAAGTCTGATGAATTAAATCTTTATTTAAAGACCGATAAAATTCTCCTGCTAATTCATAGGCTAAGGCTTCTTCTGGAAGATAACCGTTGGCTTTAGATGTACTAATAGCATCTTCATAGTAATTCATAGCCTCAAGTTTTTTACCCAAGACTCGATGTAATTCTGCTTCTACCAAATAAAATTTATGTAAGTGATTTACGGGGGCATGAGTTGCCCAAAGTTTCATCTTTTGTTGATTAGCTTGTACTTTTTCCAAAATTATCTGCTGCTGTGATTCTTCGGCAGAATTGTAAAAGACTAGTTGAGCTAAAGAATCATAAAAATAGAATAAAGTCACAACAAATAATCCTGTGACTCCACCTAAAGATTTTTCTGCCATTGCAGCATTTTCTCTAGCTTGTAAATACTCTCCAAATAAATAAGAGAGCATTAATTTATTCACAAATAAATGATTAATCGTATATAAATCGTTAACTTGCTGATGAACTGGTAACATTACTTGTTCATCGTAAGCTGTTCCCCTTAAGCAGCAGACATTTTTTGGACTTCCTTTCAAATTTAAAACTGTTTGTAAATATATTTGGTTCCAAGTTAAAGCCACTTGCTGCTTGATTTTTTTCAGCGATTCACAGTAAGCTGCTAATTCTGTTTCCAGACCCCAAAGTTCCTTACCCAGCCAAAATGAATGATGTGGATAAATGTAACCACAATAGCCAGCATATTCTAAATCTCCAGTTTCCAAACCGCTAGAAAATCCTGTTTTAGCTATTGATAATGTCTCTTTAATATGCTCTTTCCAGTGGATAACGTGGGCGCTAGTAACAGTCAAAATCTTCGCCTTGAGTTCTTCAGCATTAAATTGTGATACAAGCCTTAAAGCCAATTTGCCAAATTCATAGCCAGAATTAATTTCTCCTAAAACTCCACAAAGAATTAATCCGTAAAGGCTATAGCCATAAGCAGACACGGCTGTATTGCCATATTGTAAAGACAAATTGACCATTTTACAGGCAATGATTGGCATCATTTCTGGAGCAGTTTGAAAAGCCGCCGGGAGGACTCCCATTAAGATTTTCATGGCTGCAATTTTATTGGGATCGGTCATTAAAGGTAAGTTAATTAAATCAGCAACTGCTTTTTCTTGCAAATGAGCAGCAATTTCATCCATTCCTTGCTGCATATCAGCTGATGTCGGTTTATCTGGAAAATTTATCCCTAATAATTGCAAAATTGCTAACGCTATCTGGATAGCTTCCAATTGCTTACTTTGAACTACAGACGCGATAATTTGTACTTCATAAACTTTGACTTTATCGAGTAAGTTGTGAGCTTGTTGTAGTACTACTTGAGACCATTGCTGCATCTGCTCGAAATTACCACCGAGATAAGCGGTCTCTGCGGCTCCTTCATACAAACCGATGGTTAAATGATATTCAGTTTGCCAAGCTTCTAGACTTAAAAGTTCTATACCAGTCGTCAAATACTTCAAAGCAACTGCATAAGCTGTAGATGCTTTTGCCTTACGTCCAGCAATTAAATTTAATCGTGCTAATTCAGTTTTTTCAAATTCTTCAATCAAAAAATCAACACCTACATTTAGCTGATTGACAATATCAAAAATATTAGCTTCTATTTCATTTTTAGGTGTGTTCTGTAGAAGCAGTTGACCTATTTTGAGATGGGTAGATTTCTTCTCGGCTTCTGGAATTAATGAATAAGCTGCCTGTTGCACTCTATCATGCAAGAACTTATAACTCACCCGTGATGTATCAAAATTTAAATGAGCAGCTTCTTCTTGATTAAAAATTAAAGGAATCCGGTAAGCTTCATTTAAAGGCAGCACTAATCCTGCTTGCAAAGCGGCATACAAATCATTTGCTGTCAAAGCAGGTGATTTTTCGTTAATTATTGACAAAACATCCAAACTAAATCTGTCACCTACACAAGCTGCTAATTTTAAAACTTTCTGGGTAACATCGGGAAGTTTTTCAACTCGACTAGCAACTAGTTCGACTACATTTTTATCAATAACGCCAATTGCTTGAATTTTTTCTAAACTCCACTGCCATTTTGCATTAACAAAATCAAATACTAAAAGGTTTTCTTGATGAAGTACTTGAATTAATTGTGTAACGAAAAATGGATTGCCACCTGATTTATTAAAAATTAATTCAGCTAATGGAATAATCTGTTGATTTTCTTGTAAGGTATCAGCAATTAGCTGAGTTACATTTGCTAGATTTAAAGGTTGCAGGACAATATTATTAATAACTGTAACAGTTTGTTTAATTTCTTCTATTGTTTGAATTAAAGGATGTGTCGGACTAACCTCATTATCTCTATATGCTCCAATAAACAATAAATATTTACTATTAACATCAGTCATTAATAGTTGAATTAAATTTAAAGTAGCTGAATCAGCCCATTGTAAGTCATCTAGAAATATAACTAAGGGATGTGATTTTTGAGTGAAAACTCTAATAAATTCTTCAAAAACACGATTGAACCGATTTTGTGATTCTGTAGCTCCTAACTGAGGTACTTCTGGCTGTTGACCAATAATTAGTTCAACTTCGGGAATAACATCAATAATAACTTTGGCATTACTTCCTAGTGCAGATAATATCTGATTACGCCATACTTCTATTTTCTCGGTATTTTCTGTCAATAGACAACGCATTAAATAAGCAAAAGCCTGAATTAATGAAGCATAAGGTATATTGCGCTTTAATTGATCAAATTTACCGTAGATAAAATAACCTTGTCGGTGAGTAATAGGTTTATTAATTTCATTAACTAAAGCTGATTTACCGATACCAGAATACCCAGAGACTAGCATCATTTCACTAGTTCCAGAAGTAACGCGCTCAAAGGCAGTTAATAGTTCGTTAACTTGTTGTTCCCGACCATATAATTTTTGAGGAATGAGTAACTGACTTAAAATGTCTAACCGACCTGGTACAAAGTCAGTAATCTCACCTTGAGTTTTTAACTGATTAAGGCATAATTCTAAATCTGCTAATAATCCTGTCGCACTTTGATATCTATCTTCCGCATTTTTGGCGATTAATTTCATGACAACTTCTGAAACAGCGATAGGAATTTCAGAATTTATCAAATGTGGCTTTTTAGGTTGAACAGCAATATGGTTATAAACTATTTCTAGAGGGTCTTGACTAAAAAATGGTATTTGCTCAGTGAGCATTTCATATAAGGACACACCTAGAGAATAAAAGTCACTACGATAATCAAGAATGCGATTCATTCTCCCGGTTTGTTCAGGAGACATATAAGCGAGTGTACCTTCAACAGAGTTAGGGTTAGTAAATTGTGGGTTTTCTTTATTGAGACGGGAAGCTATACCAAAATCTGTGAGTTTAACAATACCTGTTTCTGGATTAATAATGATATTACTAGGTTTGATATCTTTATGAATAATCTGATTTTTATGTAAATAATCTAAAGCCTTAGCTAATTGAATTGCAATATTTAAATAGTTAATTAAACCGAGGTTTTCGGTTTGTATTATCTGTGATAAAGAACTGCCACCAAAGTCTTCTAATAGTAGTCCTACGCGATTTTCAAAGGTTTCTAGGCTGATTGCTTTAACTATGTTGGGATGGTCTAAGTTTTGCTGAATTTGATACTCATTTTTCAGGCGAGTAAAGGCTTCTAGGGTAGGATATTCATTTTTAAGAACTTTGAGAATAACTCGTTTTTTGTTTGGTGTTTGAGTTTGATAAATAATGGTTTGGATTCCTTCATGGAGAGTAGAGTTGATATGGTATCCAGTGTGATTTGGCATTGCTTTTGAATATAAGTTACAAAAATTAGCATTATTCCCTCTCCTGTTACGAAAGAGGTTCTGGTTTAATTATTCCCAGTGGACAAGAGATTTTGAACATTGCGATCGCATATTGCATATCACACAATTGAGTGACATGATCAATAAACGCTTCTATCATATTGGTTTTGGATTAGATGATTTGGACTCATCGCCTCCCAAGATGGCGCTGTTATCAGGAGATCCTCAACGTGCGTGTTCAATTGCTCAAACCCATTTACAGGATGTGCGTTTGTTGTCGGAGAATCGCGGACTCAATAGCTATATGGGATACTTACCCAACGATCGCCCCATTTTATCTGTTACTAGTGGTATGGGTGCATCTTCGTTGAGTATTGTCGTCAATGAGTTGATACAAGTAGGAATCCAGCAAATTATTCGCATCGGGACTTGCGGCTCGATTCAACCTCATATACCAGTCGGTAGTATTGTAATTAGTAGTGCGGCATTGTGTCGCCAAGGTGCAGCAAATGACATTGCGCCTGTGGAGTATCCTGCTGTTGCTGATCCCTTTTTGACAGTCGCCTTAGTTAAAGCAGCACAAAAATTAGAAATTGAGCATTACACAGGGATTACAGCATCAGTTGATACTTTTTATGAAGGACAAGAACGTAGTGATTCAGCCAATCCCAATTTAATGCGATCGCTACAGGGTATTACAGAAGAATATCGGCGGCTGAATGTTTTAAATTACGAAATGGAATGTGGCACATTATTTAAAATGGGTGGTGTGTATAAATTTGCAGCCGCTGCTGTTTGTGGTGTAGTTGCTCAGCGCACTGTTACGGAAAACATTATGTTAGCGCAAAAAGATATTGCGATTAATAATGCAATCATTACTGCTGTACATGTAGCAGCAAACTTTGAGTAAATTACTTCTATCTTCAGAGCGATCGCACTCAGGCTATTATCCTAACTAATTTGATAACGAACAAGTTCGAGAACTTAATCAGCGAGTTGATACTTTATCTGTCATAAAATAAGTAACCATCATCAACTGGGGTTAGTTAATGCGATGTTTACAACGAGCTACGCCTACATAAAATATCAAAAGATGGAGTAGTTGGTCATCCTTAAGCATTAAGACTAATTCCTTCTATTGGCTGTAGACAGATTGATGATTTAGCTGGTTAGGTTAATATTAGCAACTACGTCAGGCAAAAATATGAATCAGACATTATTAACAATTTTGATCTTTGCGTTATTACTATTATTTATCGTTTCTCCCTTCGCTGCTCTTGCAGGTTTGATGATCATGTTGTTAATTGCAGCATTTTTCTTTTTCTTTGCAAATGTATTTCAAGCAATTATTGGTGGTGATATTAATCCGAAAGAGCCATAAAAGCAATAAAAAATTGATACCATCATAAAATTAAGTGGTGATGCAGCGTGAATTACTTGCGACAAGTGACAACATGATTAAACTCGACCAGTTTTTAAAGTTAGTGGGTATAGCCTCAACTGGAGGACAAGCCAAACTGATGATTGTTGATGGTGGTGTCAAAGTTAATGATACAGTTGAAACCCGGCGAGGACGGAAATTAGTATCAAGCGATCAAGTAACAGTAGAAGGACAAACTTTCGACGTTGGAGAGATAATACAGTCAGGCGATCGCGCCAGCATTTAAGAGGCTCAGATCCCCGATTTCTTTGAGAAGTCGGGGATCTTGTTGTTCACGAAACCATCTATTAAGCTGATATTTTTAATTTGGGCTTAAGTAGGGCTTGCTGAAAAAGTCGTATTTAAGGCAGATCGAGAATCAATTAACAATGCTTGTAAGTGTAAACAATAAATTATTATATGACTCAAAAGGATTAATATAATATTTTCTAATCACCCAAACCTGAAAATAGG
>JBBSOP010000155.1:0-9722 GCA_038259655.1 Chroococcales cyanobacterium | reverse complement strand
CGCAGTGCGGGACAGGGGAGGAGAAGCCACCCCCCTCACCAATATTGGCGCTGTCTACGACTCATTAGGATAAAAGCAAGAGGCACTCAAATACTCCAACCAAGCTCTACCCATACACCGGGCAGTGGGGGACAGGGGAGGAGAAGCCACCACCCTCACCAATATTGGCTGTGTCTACGACTCATTAGGAGAAAAGCAAGAGGCACTCAAATACTACAACCAAGCCCTACCCATACGCCGTGCTGTGGGAGACAGGAGAGGGGAAGCTGTCACCCTTAACAATATTGGCTTAGTCTACTCTTCATTAGGAGAAAAGCAAGAGGCACTTAAATACCTAAACCAATCTCTACCCATATTCCGTGCTGTGGGAGACAGGAGAGGGGAAGCTGCCATCCTTTTCAACATGGCTTACCTAGAACGCGACAGAGGCAACCTGCAACAAGCCCAAACACATATTAAACTTGCCATCGACATCATTGAAGATTTACGCACTAAAATTATCGACCAACAATTGCGTACTTCTTACTTTGCCTCAGTCCA
Source organism: Chroococcales cyanobacterium (assembly GCA_038259655.1). GTDB lineage: Bacteria > Cyanobacteriota > Cyanobacteriia > Cyanobacteriales > Nostocaceae > Halotia. Next base: position 9,182 of record JBBSOP010000155.1, on the reverse strand, counting down.
AGATTACTATGAGTTTTACACCGACCTGTTGATGCAACTGCACAAAAAAGACCCATCCAAAGGCTACGATGCATTAGCACTGAACATCAGTGAACGTTCCCGCGCCAGGGGTTTAATAGAACTGTTAACCGAAGCTAACGTAGATATCCGTAAAGATATCGACCCCAAACTCCTAGCAGAAGAACGCCGTTTAAATCTGCTACTTGATGCTAGAGAAAAACAGTTATCACAACTATTGAGTCAAAAAGAATCACCAGCCCAACTAATAACTACCACCAAACAACAAATCTCAGGCTTACTTCAACAACAGCAAGATTTAAAAAACAAAATCCGTACTACAAATCCTAAATATGCAGCACTAAAATATCCTCAACCTCTGACATTGCCCCAAATTCAACAACAACTAGATAAAAACACCGTGTTGTTGCAATATTCCTTGGGTAGAGAACGCAGCTATCTCTGGTTAGTCACCCCCAACTCCCTCGATACCTACGAACTACCAAAAAGCGAAAAGATAGAAGCAGCCGCAAAAAATTTACGCCAACAGTTAACACGCCCATTGATTGCTGGTGCATCCCCAGAAGAACAAGCTAAAGCTGTCGCTGATACTACCAACGCAACTAAAGAACTTAGTCAAATTATTCTTGCACCTGTGGCTGGCAAGTTAGGGACAAAACGCTTAGTAGTTGTGGCTGATGGAATTTTACATAAGATTCCTTTTACTGTGTTGAATGACCAGAACAAGCAGGGGGGCAGCACTTCGGCTTGCTTCGACTGCGCTCAGCAAACAACGCTCAGTGACCGTGAGCAGGGTGCAGGGGGAGGTGAGAATTACCAACCCTTATTAGTCAATCATGAAATTATTACACTTCCTTCTGTTACTAGCCTAGCAACCCACAGACAACAACTAAAAGGACGTAAACCCGCACCTAAAACCCTCGCAGTTCTGGCTGACCCCGTATTTAGTGCCGATGACCAGCGCGTTACTGGCAAAGCACCGCAAACTTCCCCATCTTTAGATCTTGACTTAGAACGTTCTGCCTTGCAGCGATCTTTAAAAAATATTAATCGTAGTGGCTTAGATAGACTCCAAGGTACGCGCCAAGAAGCAGAGGTGGTGCTAAAGATGGTGTCACCTAACCAGAGTTTGCAAGCTTTTGATTTTGATGCTAACTACAAATTTGTAACAAGCAAACAACTGAGTCAATATCGTCTGCTGCTATTTGCCACTCACGGCATTTTTGATAATATCAACCCAGAATTATCAGGTATAGTTACATCCCTGGTAGATAAACAAGGCAAACCTCAAAAAGGTTTCTTACGCTTAGAAGATATTTTTAACCTCGACCTTCCCGCCGAGTTAGTTGTACTTAGCGCCTGTGAAACTGGTTTAGGGGAAGAAGTCAAGGGAGAAGGCTTAATAGGGTTGACAAGGGGATTAATGTATGCAGGGTCAGCCCGTATAGTTGTGTCTTTGTGGAAGGTTGACGATCAAGCGACATCATTATTAATGCAAGAATTATATCAACAAATTTTACAACAAGGTAAAACGCCTGCTGTGGCTTTAAGAGAAGCGCAATTGAAATTATGGCAACAACAACAGTGGCAAAATCCCCGTTATTGGGCTGCTTTTACCATGCAGGGAGAGTGGGAATAATTCGTAATACTTCGACTTCGCTCAGTACAAGTTCGTAATTCGTAATTCGTAATTAACAGGACTTACGCACCGATTATGATTTTACGTCATTACGAGCAAAGCGAAGTAATCGCAAAGGTTTAGTTTTCGTCACGAGTGTATAAGGCGTAGGCGTAGGTTGGGTTGAGGAACGAAACCCAACATCTTCAAGACTTTGTTGGGTTTCGCTATCGCTCTACCCAACCTACTTTTCTTCTTAACTGAACCGTATTGATTCATATCTCACTCAGCAACACTAAAAAAGCTCATAGCATTACCAAAGGAGTTTGAACAATGACTAAAAAGCCTATCTACAAGCAATCTTTGACTGTATTTTTCGCTTGCTTCCTCGCTGGCATTTTGAGTTTCACAACTTTAGGTGGTTGGGCATCTGTGCAAGCCAAAGAAACGAAAGCACCAGAGTTTACTAAATTCCCAAAAGCTAGCCAATTGCAATTATCAGGAAATGGCAAGCCGTTTAAACCTGCGGAAATAAATCAATCTGAAAAACCTTATGATGAAGACCGAGGTACTATTGGTTGGGATGACCGTATTCCGATGATTAGTAGAGAATATCCTTGGTCAACTATTGGGCGGGTGCAAGGAACAACAAATGATGACAAACGCTACCATTGCACGGGAACTTTAATTGGTGAAAATGTGGTTTTAACAAATTCTCACTGCGTTATTGACCCTGAAACTCATCAATTAAGTAGAACAATTGAATTTTTACCTAATGTGATTAATGGGGTTGTCCCAAATCGTAGAGATATAGCTTTAGTAAAGCGAGTAGTTTACGGTACAGACTTTACAGGGGATGAAGTTACAAATCAAATCAACGATTGGGCGGTAATAGAAATTAATCAACCCTTGGGACAGAAGTATGGTTATTTAGGATGGCAATCTTTACCTATTGCCAGTTTTTTGAAAAATCAGAAAAAACTCTACTTTGTTGGTTATTCTGGCGATTTTCCTAATCCCAACAGAAAAGGCTATGAGTTCCTTAGTGCTGGTCGGGGTCAGACTGCTTCATATCAGTTTGGATGCAGTATTGTTGATGAGCAGCAGAATATATTATTTCATGATTGCGATACTGCTGGGGGTTCTTCTGGTGGGCCAATTATTGCTTCGATTGGTAGTCAGCCTTATATTGTAGCGTTGAATAATGCGGAAATTAAAGATTTAGGCACAAATAAAGGGCTTATAAATCTGGCGGTAAAGGTTGATTTCTTAGATCGTTTGTTTGGTATAAACTAACCTTGATTCAGTCGATTTGATAATTTGTAGAGATGTGCTATGACGCGTCTCTACATTATTATTTTAATTTAACAATCAATTTTCATTGCAGAAAGAGTGGTAATAATTCGTATAATATAATTGGCTAAATGTAGAGACTTATTAATAATTAAATATATGGTAATCAATTTCTCCTCAATGCTACCTCAGTCTGAAAACTTGAAGTTACATATCCTACTGTCACGTAATCATCAAGGAAATGTAATAGCTTCTGTATTGGAATTTCCCAACACTGAAGTTGAAGCACTTACTACTGAACAAGCTGTACAAAAATTGAAAACACTTTTGTCAACTCGTCTTGAGAAGATAGAAATTATTCCAGTAGAAGTTCAATTGCCTCAAAGCAAAGCAGAAAATCCCTTCCTGAAATTTGCGGGTGTGTTTAAAAATGATGCAGATTTTGCTGAAATTGTTGATCATCTCAGAGCAGAACGTAACGCAGTAGATGAAGATTAAAAGGTTGAGGTTTCGATCCAGATTGAAAAATGCAGGATGAGTCTTTATATACTCGACACAGACCATGTTTCGCTTTTACTTCAAGGAAACCAAGCTGTTATATCTAAAATTGCTCAAGTTTATCCCAACTTGGCTATCACCATTGTCACAGTTCAAGAAATTTTTAACGGCTGGGTAGTCAAAATTAATGACCGGACTGAGTCTACCAACTTAGTAAACCTTTATACAAAACTCTGGACTACTCAAGAATATTTCAAAGGGGTAAGAATACTCAACTTTGATACTGCTGCCTACACTTACTACCAGGGTTTACTCAGAGAAAACCAGCAACTCAATAAAAAAAGACTACAGAAAGATTTACGAATAGCTGCGATTGCTCTTTCAATAAATGCGGTGATGGTTACTCGTAACCAAAAAGATTTTTCTCAAATTCCCAATTTAGTGCTTGAGGATTGGACACAGTAAAACTGCTATCAATGTTACATAATCCATATCTTGCTTGTAAATCAGCTAATTTGACTGAGTGGAGTTGCCAAACCATCAATACTGACCAGATTTTTTTGTTGCTGATAATCTCGAACTGCCTCTTCGCCTTTTTTATCTGCCCAATCTACTAGAATTTGTCGCTGTCCTTGGTATTCATAAAGTGGTACACCAAAACCACAAGAGGTCTGCACTTTCTCAATATCAGCAACGATAATCTGACGACTTCCAGGAAGTTGCGGAAACTGAGAGTACAATGAGTTCCACTCAGGAGAACTAGGTAAAACTGTGTAACCCTGACCGTAAAGACGCAGGATACATGGAGGTTCTACAAAGGCGCAAAACATAAAAGTTATTCGTCCATTTTCTTGGATATGGGCTGAGGTTTCGTTACCACTGCCTGTGAGATCCAAGTAACCAACTCGATTGGGTGAGAGAATACGAAAACAATTGAGTCCTTTAGGAGATATATTAATGTGTCCTGTAGAACTTAGTGGAGCAGAACCAACAAAAAACAGGTGTTGGGCAGCAATAAATTCTTGTAGTTCTTTAGTAATACAGTCGTAAAATTTAGACATAGCTCAATAAAAATACTTTTATAAGATTGCGATCGCTAGGCGATCGCAATCTTATAATTTTAAAGTCCAGAGATTTAAATTATGCCGGATAAATCCGTAAGCGTCGATTTGGTTCTTCCCCAAAACTGTGTGACTTGAGGCGATAGTGTTCTACCAACTCATGTTGCATTTTGCGGACTTGGGAAGAACGAGGCAATAACTCAACTGGCTGTCCTTTAGGAATCACAATCTGCTCGACGGCAAGTCTGGCTTCTTCTAGGGCATCAATTTCGTCATCGCTAGCACTGTGTAAAAACAGTTGTAATTCTCGGTCATCGGAGATTTCTGGATCATCGATATTTAATAACCGCCGCAAACCACGGGTAATTTGCCCAATTGTAGTGGACTTAATCATGTGGATTGGTACATGACGGGCTTTGGCCATTTGCCTAAGTTTGGCATGATTTTTGACGTGCGATCGCAATGCCAAAATTGCATCTGCACTATCAATATCTTTTGTCAATACCACTGGTAAAGTTAGCACGTTAATCACTTGTTCTAGCTGATGGCGGCTAACACCATAAGGGTAGATGTGCAGTGGTAAATCTTCACCATTTGGCCCTGAATGTTTGGTGTCACTAAAATCAACGCTATCCGAGTAATTGAAAGATTCATCCAGCAAACGATCAAATTCACTTTGCCCCCTTCCTTGTTCGCGCTCTAAAGACAATGGCGGTAGTGCTACCATTTGTCCAGATGAACGCCAGCCGTTAGATTCTCGCGCAGGTAAAAAGGATTCATCTGTTGTAGCTGTATGTCCACCACGACCGTTGATAACAGCTAACTGCCGTGTAGCAGACACCTTGCCTTGATCATCAACGCTTCTCGTTTGTGGAGTAGGTTGCCGTCCTCGTAACAGATTATCTACTGTATCAGCAACGCTTTCGTGTACAACCCAGCGCTGCCGTTCTAACATTTCCACAGCAATTTCAAAGGTAGGGGGAGCTTTGCGTTCTAAAACAGTCTTTTGACTGCCCCTGCGTCTGGCTTCGTCATCTCCTAAAGTCACCGCTTGGATACCCCCAACTAAATCAGCAAGAGTTGGGTTTTTAATCAGGTTTTCAATTTGATTTCCGTGAGCAGTACCTACTAATTGCACACCTCGTTCGGCAATGGTACGAGCCGCCAAAGCTTCCAATTCCGTGCCAATTTCATCAATCACGATAACTTCTGGCATGTGGTTTTCTACTGCTTCAATCATCACCTGATGCTGAAGTTCTGGATGAGCCACTTGCATCCGCCTAGCGCGACCAATGGCGGGGTGAGCAATATCACCATCGCCAGCAATTTCGTTGGAGGTGTCAATAATTACTACACGTTTGTGTAGTTCATCTGCCAAAACACGGGCAATTTCCCTTAAAGCGGTAGTTTTACCCACGCCTGGACGACCCAACATCAGAATCGATTTACCCGTTTCTACCAAATCGCGGATCATACCGATGGTTCCGAATACTGCCCGACCTACGCGACAGGTCAAGCCAATAATCTTGCCAGTACGATTGCGGATGGCACTGATGCGATGCAAAGTTTGCTCAATTCCTGCCCGATTATCTCCGCCAAAGATTCCGACTCGTACAATGCAATCATCTATTTGTTCTTGAGTAACGGGTATTTCGCTCAGATACTCAGCTTGATTGGGAAAACGAGCTTCTGGCCTACGTCCCAAATCCAAGACTACCTCAATTAAACTATCTTGTTTGGGATGATTCTCTAGTACTTGTCGCAGGTCTTGGGGCAAAATGTCTAATAACTTTTGGAGATCTTCTGTTATCGTCATGCTTTCTATTGTGACGTTTTTAGAGATAACGAGGATATTTCTGTGGGGGTTTCCCCGTTAAAGAAAGTATCCAGAACGAGCGATTAGCGCTCCTGCTGTGACTTGAGTTGGGAAACGAGAGAATGGGCAAGTCCTACAGCTTGCCAGAGTAGTACATCGTTTTCTTCTAGGCGGATAGTTGCCTTAATACTAGTATTACTTACCTCCTGATTCTCTAACTTTTCGAGAATTGGTGACAGCAGTACACGAGCGTAGCTACCATAAGCAACCCCAGCAATGGAAGCGGAGGGGCAGGGAGCAGGGAGCTGGGGGGAAAGTTCTTCTCCTCTGCCCCCCGCCCCCCGAAGTTGCTCCACTTGGGGAGACCCCATCGCTTTTAGCGTCTCCCCTTGGGAGAAGACCGCACTTCTCTTCTGCCCCTCTGCCTCTTTCAGCAGCCCCATTGCCTTTAACTTAGCAACGGTGTAGCTATTAGTGCCACCTGCTAACTGCACATATCCCGGTAACTTAGCTGTCAAAACTTTTTGTCCTAATTTCACCGTTGCTGAGGTAGTGCCATCTCCAATGTCACCACTCATCGGGCGACCGTCGGTTTGCCAAATTAAGACGCTACGCAAGGGAGTAATTAAGTCATAAATCGCCTGGAGATAGTCAGTTATACCCTCCCCATCGGGACAACTAATGGCTAATACTTTCAATTGTTCAGCCCACGGTGAAATTACTTGCCATAATCGCTGAAATTCTGCTAAACGCCCTACTTTTGTATGGATTTCTACGGCATCTACTGCTGTTGACATTACCAATGGTGCGATCGCATCCGGCGTTGACATGTATGATTTTGTATTAATTATATCTTTTGGGCAAATTGGTAGACAACGACCGCAGCCATAGCATTTTTGGTGTTCAACTCCCGAAAAGTTGTCTTTTATACGGTTAAAGACAATTGCTTGTGCCGGACAAATTTGTTCACAGGGTCTAGGGCAGTCTGTGGGACACTCAGTAGAATTAAACTCTGCTTTGCGAAAATGGGGGTCTTCTCCATCGTTCAAGCTGACCATTAAAAAGGGCTGGTTTTCTTGGCAGCGAAAGCCTCGCTTTTGGGCATCCCTAACTAGATACTTGGCTACTTGTAACGCTTCTTGGGCTGCTGCCATGACGGCTGGATCAGCTGCGACATCTATACAGTCAGCGCCCGCCAAAGTATAGGCTAATGTTAAACTTCTGACTGTAGGTAAATGTTGGTAGCTGGCTCCGCAGATCAGCTTGAACCAGTGACCTTCTTTTAGGGATTGTAAAGGGGAAAACAGATCAGTCACATTTCTATTATGCTTTGATGTGACTGAAAATAGTATTCTTAACTAGATAAAAAATCCTAATTTCATTATCTTCAGTTTCGAGTAGTCAAATTTCGACTATCAAGACGATATTTGCGAAAGTTTCTGCCATCGTTGTAGAGGCATATATTCTTGTTTATATATGAAGAATTATAAATGCTGAGTTTTATCTACCATAATTAACAGCTTACTAAGCAGATGGTTTGATGGGAATAGCGATCGCAAACTCTGCACCTTGTCCTGGAGATGAAGAGTAGGTAATCTCCCCTTGATGTTTCTGTACTACAATTTGGTGACTAATCGACAATCCTAGTCCACTACCTTGTCCTACTGTTTTTGTGGTAAAGAAGGGGTCAAATAAACAAGATTTTAAGGATTCATCTATACCAACACCATTGTCAGCGATCGCTATCTTCACAGTCTGCAAATCTATTACCTCTGTGCGAATCCGAATCTGCGGTTTAGTCAAAAGTCCATAATCCATAGTTAATAATTGACGATTTTTAACTCCAGACTCTTCTAAAGAATCAATTGCATTGTTTAACAAATGCATAAATACTTGATTTAATTCACTTGCATAACAAGTAACTAAAGGCAAATTACCATATTCTTTGATCACGACAGTTTTCTTGAGTCGATGTTGGAGCATTACTAAGGTACTTTCAATACCTTCATGAATATTCACTGCTTTCATGTGAGATTCATCATGCCTAGAGAAGTTTTGCAACGCTAATACGATTTCTCGAATGCGGTCTGCTCCTCTATACATCGCACCCATTAAATCTTGTAAATCATTAATTACAAAATTCAAATCTATATCATCAACTATTGTTTGAATCTTCAGATTTGGCTGTGGATATTCCTGTTGATAAGTTTCAATAATATTAACTATATCTTGCACATATTGACTGGCATATTGTAGATTGCCATAGATAAAACTAATTGGATTATTAACTTCATGAGCAATACCTGCGACTAACTGCCCTAATGCCACCATTTTTTCATTCTGAATCTGTTTAACTTGGGCAAGTTTTAAATTATCAAGAGCTTCTTGCAACAGAAAGTTTTTTTCTTGAAGTTTAACTTGCAAGGAACGTAAATTAATTTGAGTTTCAATTCGTGAGACAACTTCTGCTACATGAAAAGGTTTAGTGATATAATCCACACCTCCAACATCAAAGGCTTTTACTTTATCTAAAACGTCATCTAAAGCGCTAATAAAAATCACTGGTACATCACAAGTTTGAGCATCAGATTTTAGTTGTTGACAAACTTGATAGCCATCCATACCTGGCATATTGATATCTAGTAAAATTAAGTCTGGTACAACTATTTGGCAAGCAGTCAAAGCTATTTTTCCATTTAAGGCTTTACGAACTTCAAAGCCTTGGGTAGTCAACATTGCTGATAGCAATCGCAAGTTATCTGGCGTATCGTCAACTACTAATATATTTCCTTTTGAGTTGTTAGTTTGACTTAAATGCATCGGAATCTAAAATTATTATAATTATTAAGGATGTTTAATATTTATGATGAAAAGTATT
>JBBSOP010000154.1:0-9745 GCA_038259655.1 Chroococcales cyanobacterium | reverse complement strand
TTTAAGGTATTCTCTTCACTCCCCCCTGCTCCCTGCCCCCCTGCTTCTTCCCCTGCCTTCCATAAACCCTAGCCCCTAAATTCAGTGTATTTACTAATTCCAGCCGCAGGAAGCGGCAAAAGAATGGGGAGTAACCGTAATAAACTCCTACTCGAAGTGCGATCGCAACCAATTATTGCTTGGACTCTCAAAGCTGCGGCAGCGGCAAGTACAATCGAGTGGATAGGAATTATCTCCCAGCCTACTGATTGGCCAAATTTCAAGGCAATTCTTGCTGAGTTGAAGCTTACTAAACCAGTAGAACTGATTATCGGTGGCTCTACCCGCCAAGAATCTGTTTACAATGGCTTGCAAGCACTGCCAGCATCCGCAGAGCAAGTATTGATTCATGATGGCGCTAGATGTCTGGTAACACCAGATTTACTCAATTCCTGCGCCCAAGCTATTCGCCAATGTCCTGGTTTAATTGCCGCCGTACCTGTGAAAGACACAATCAAAGTTGTGGATGAAAATGGCATCATTCAAAGTACACCCGACCGACAGCAACTTTGGGCAGCACAAACTCCCCAGGGATTTAATGTCAAGTTGTTAAAACAGTGCCACGCCGAAGGTGTCAGCCAAAGTTGGGAAGTAACTGATGATGCTGCTTTATTTGAAAGGTGCGGCATCGAAGTGCGAATTGTCGAGGGAGAAGAGACAAATTTGAAAGTGACCACTCCCCAAGATTTAGCGATCGCAGAATTTATCCTCACTAACCGAGGCTGGTAAGAAAAGCATAAAAACACAGCTATTTAGTAAAATATTTCTTGCCTTTTTTCATTAATTATAGTATAATCCCACACACCATCTAACAGCTTTTTGTCAGGTGTCAGTTGCTAATGACTAATGACTAAATGAATACAGCCACAGCAACAAAGATAGAAGCAATTCTCTATTTGAAGGGCAAACCCTTGTCGCTCAGTGAAATCGCCGAGTATGCCGCGTGCGATCGCGCCACCGTTGAAGAAGGCATAATTGAGCTAATCGACAGTTATGCCCGCCGAGATAGCGCTCTAGAAGTGATAGAGACACCATCTGGTTACAGTTTACAACTGCGGTCTGGATTTCATGACTTAGTGCAAACACTAATTCCTGTAGAGTTAGGATTAGGTGCATTGCGGACTTTAGCAGCGATCGCCCTTAATAATCCCATACTTCAAAGTGACTTAATTAACCTGCGCGGTTCAGGAGTATATCAGCACGTCCCAGAACTAGTTGAACTTGGTTTTATTCGCAAACGCCGAGACAATGAGTCTCGCTCCTACTCATTGCAAGTAACGCCAAAATTTCATCAGTATTTCCAAATCGAGCAGCTTCCTCAAATATTATCCAATAATCACAAGGAAGAACAATTAGAACTAGATTTAACACTCCAAGAAGAGGCAGGGGAAGAAGCAGAGGGGCAGGGTGCGGGGTGCAGCACTTCGGCATCGCTCAGCGACCGGGGAGTGAAGAGAATACCTTAAATTTGTACCACAATCTTTCTTTCTCCATTTCTCCATTTCTCCCTGCTCCCTGCCCCGATTCCTCTTTTCCATGCCCAATGCCCTATTCCCAATGCTCAATAATAAATCTCTGATACCCAATACCTATATTCCCCTAAAATAGGGAGCGAGTACGCGTCAATAAATATTATGCGAGTAGTAGCCCTTGTACCTGGCGGAATTGGCGACCAAATCCTCTTCTTTCCGACTCTAGATGACCTGAAGCGCTAGTACCCCAACGCTCAGTTAGATGTCGTTGTTGAACCCCGGTCAAAGGCTGCCTACCGGGTGAGCAAGTCAGTTAATGAAGTACTGACCTTTGATTTTAAAGACCGTAATAGTCTGGCAGATTGGGGTAATCTGGTGGGTACGATTCGCGATCGCGAATATGATGCCGCCATTGCTGTAGGGCAAAGCTGGCTGGTGGGTCTTTTTCTCTGGTTAACAGGGATTCCCACACGCATCGGCTACCAAGGCAAAGGATCAATTTTTCTCACCGACTCTGTGCCGTTCAAACCATCCCAATATGGGGCGGCGGTATATCATGACTTGGTGCAAGGATTTGGTATTGACACCCCTTGCCCAGAGCTAGCAGTGAATGTGCCAAAACCAGATATTGAGTGGGCACAGAAGGAACAGATACGCTTAAAACTGCATGAAACAGGCTATGTCTTGATTAATGATGGTTTTAACCAGGATTCTCAGGCTAAAAGTCTGGATACAAACTATCCTGTGGCGAATTGGCAAGAAATTATTCAAGAATTTCAATCTAAACAGCCGGATTTGCCTATGGTGGTCGTTAAAGGAGTTGACAATGAGCAGTTTGTGCGATCGCTCTTGGACTATTGTCCACAAATTAAGGTGACTACCCCAAGTGATATTGGCAAGTTGGCTGCTATAATCGCCGGCGCAAATTTGATGTTGACTACAGATAGTGCGCCACTACATGTGAGTGTGGCAGTACAAACCTATACCATCGCCTTATTTGGCCCTACAGAACCAGCCAAAGTATTACCTAAAAACGATAAATTTCTTGCCATTAAGTCTCCCACAGATCGAACGGCAGATATTTCACCCAAGGCTGTTTTAGAAAAAATCTGGGGTGGCTAAAAAAGGAGCAGGGGAGGCAGGGGAGCAGGGAGCAGGGAGCAGGGAGCAGGGGGAAATAGGTAATTTTTCTTCATCTCCCTTGCACCCCGCACCCTGCCCCTCTGCCTTCTTACCATGCCCCATGCCCCATTCGCTATTTAACATCTTTCAAATAAAGCATCATCCAATTCATAACCAAACATTTGCGCCATATATTTTAGCCGTGATAAACTGGGCAAATTTTGTTGTTTGAGCCAATCGCTTAAAATGAAAATTTTATGCATCAAAAAGATTTCTAAGGCTTCGGGGTTATACTGTATACCTTCTTTGGAACTGAACTGATGGGGTACTAACATGGCAGTATAGCGGGCTAATTCCCCAGCTTTCCAATCTAGTAAAAACGGAAACCAGGGATACTTGGCATCCAAACGAATAAACCACAACCGTAATTCTGGAATTTCTGAAAGTTCGCGAGGGTCGCCAGGTTCCAGGGAATAATCGATATCAAAGCGCAGTTGCTGCTCGTAAGAGATGTAGATGCTCTGTGTCTTGTCGTCAGACTTTACTTCTTTTTGCAACATTTCATCAATCACCGTTAATGCAGGTGAAAGATCCAAATTGTTAATGGAGTCAGCATTCAGTGCGATCGTGATTGTCATTGACTCAGCAGCCACTTTCTTTATGCCCAACAGTAGAATCGAGTATCCACAGTACCAGCTTTCAGGAATTGATGCTACCTATCTGTATTAGGTCATTTTTAGTTCAGTCCACTTGAGCAGGAAAAGCACCTGTCTCAAGGTGGACATTTATAGGAATTGTAAGCTAAAGTTGTAATGAGTTTGTTTTAGATTAGGGTGTGGCAAAATAACCGTCAATAAGTAACCAAAGTCATTACCTCAGACTGTGAATTTCGCAGCAACTACAAGCAACAACACAGGAGAGGTGAAATGACGGTGTTTAATATCCTTGCATATAATCAAGAACCAACAAACATTAAAAACGGGAAATTTTTCCCAATAGTTAACAAACTTAACTATGCAAAAACAAGCAATATCAACAAAACCGATTCGTTCCTTAGAAGATGCTTTAGAGCGTTGTCAGATGCTGGGTATGCGTGTCAGCCGCCAGCGTCGCTTTATTCTAGAGTTATTATGGCAAGCAAATGAACATCTTTCTGCTAGAGAGATTTACGATCGCCTCAATCACCAAGGTAAAGACATTGGTCATACTTCTGTCTATCAAAACCTAGAAGTCTTATCTAGTCAAGCTATCATTGAGTGTATTGAACGTTGTGATGGGCGTTTATACGGCAATATCAGTGATTCTCATAGTCATGTTAACTGTATCGATACAAATCAAATTCTTGATGTTCATATAGAACTACCAGAAGAAGTTATCCGTCAAGTTGAACAGAAAACAGGAGTGAAGATTACCGAATACACGATTAACTTTTATGGTCATCGCAATCCACAAGAATAACATAGGGCATAGGGCATAGGGCATAGGGCATAGGGCATAGGGTACTTGTACTGAGCGTAGCCGAAGTATTGGACATTGGGGAGCAATTTTCACTCATTACTGTAATCACCAGGATTAACCCCAAAAACTGTCTCATCCTCACAATCATCATCGTATAAATCCATTGAAGAAATTGTTTCACCTTCTAAGCCTTCAATTAGCCTCATATTTGCAGTCTTCTGTAACCAAATGTCTGTGTTGGCTGCGGCATTAGAGATGCTCAAAAGAGATTGCTGTGAGAGTAAGCTTTTTAGGGTTTGAAACTTCTCTAGAGAAAATAAAGCACCATTGAGGGTAGCAGTTTCTTTATCAGCATCAGAGAGGATAGTCTCAAATAAGCAGGTATTCGTAAAATTAGCGCCTATAAGATTCACATTGGTAAGATTAGCGCCTGTGAGGTTAGCACTCGTGAGATTAGCGCCTGTAAGATTAGCGCCTGTGAAATTAGCACCTGTGAGGTCAGCACCTGCGAGGTTAGCATCTGTGAGATTGGTATTTGCTAAATTAGCTTCTTTAAGCACTGTATCTGATAAATCTGTCTGTTCAAGATTTACTCCAGATAACATAACTTGCAATAAATATGCACCTGAAAGGTTGAGTCTAGCTAGAGATTGAGAATATATTCTTTTAGTAAAAGTATTGTGAGATAAGACTGCTGTTCTGCCAATCAATTCTAAAAGCGCTTGTGGATAAAATTCTGTCGCCTTGGCGGGATTACCACAAGGGCAAAAGGAAACTTTGGTTTCTCGGTAGCCAGCACTAAGCAATAAAAACACATTTAGTCCCACATTGGCATTTATTTGTTCAACATTCACGGGATTTTGTAACGTGTGAAAATAAGTCAAGACTTGGTGTGGTATGCTTTCATCCAACCAACGACCTTGACAGTAAGCACGCCAAAAAGACTCTAGACGTGGTAAAAAAGTTTCCCAAGAAAAATCATTTGTTTGCTGTTGTAAGTTTTTAATTACCAACTCTGTAATTTCTAGAGTAAGAATGCCATAACCGAGTAAATTGTAGAGATGCTGGGCGACACTAACGGCAGAATCAAGGATAAAACTGAGTGTTGCGTAAGCATCTGCTTGACGGTGAGTTAGGGTTTGTAGTTGGGTAGCAATAGCTTCAGCACAGAGGTACTCTCCTAATTTGGGATGAGAAAATTCTGTGGTAATTGTTTGTTGTACTTGAGAACTGACAAAAGAGTGAAAATAAAAAGCCGGTAAAGTATTTGTGCTTAATTCCGCAGACAAGGTGACTTGATGCCGATCGCCATGTAAAATTTGTAAAGTGATCGCTTGCATTTGAGCGAGTAAATCTTGAGGATAACGTCCAAAAAGTAAGTTTGCGATCGCTTCTGGTGTTCTATGAATGTGAGCTGAGCCTGACCGTAGTAACATTGTCTTAATCCCGCCAGTCAGGGGATAACCCAATAACCATCGGCTCAGACGATGGTAAATTTCCCACAATAAAGCAGTGCTGGTAATTTGCAACACCTCATTATCTAAAAGTCCGTCACGGTGCAAAACGCCCAACAAATACAGCATCAAGGGTTGACGGACAAGGTTAGAGAGTTCTGATAACTGAGATTTGCTAGTAAGTACCCCTGCTTGCTTTAAAAATGTAAAGTAATTTTGAGCAATAGATAAAGATTGCACTGTCGCCCATTGCTGAAACCATCGTTTTAGTTGGTCAGCTTCTAAAGGTTGGATGGCAATTTGCTGCCATTGCAAGGATATTTCTGGGGAAATTTCTTGTAAAGTAGCTGTTCGGCTGGTTAAGAAAATTTTATGTCGGCGTTCAGATTGTAATTTTAATAACTGCTGAATAAAAATTGCCTGTGTTCTTTTACCTTGACTAGAAGGAGGTAGTTCATCTAGACCATCAAGCAGTAACAGACACCGAGGATAATCTTGTTCTAGCCAAGTAGCAAGATGAGTGTGAAAATTACCAGAAAAACCAGAATTTAAAGTTTTGGTTAAAGTACTGCCATACTTGACATCTCGTAGTCGGATAATAATTGGCATCCAAGTAGGGTAAAGTTCTTGGGCTACTTGCGCCGCCCACATTTGACAGAAACTAGTTTTACCACAACCAGACTCCGACTCAATTACAGCAATAGTTTCTAAATCAGTTAGTTGTTGTTGCGCCCATGTTTTTAAATCAACTGGTGAAGTAGTTTTTTTCTGGACTGGTAAACCAACCAGAGGAACATAGATATCCTTGAGGGCAAAGGATTCTATTAACAATGGTGTACTAAGGTTTTGCAGTAAACTTGCCCGATAATTTTCTCGGTGCAAATCAATTTTGTCACTTATAGAGGAGCCAGTAGTTCCCAGACGGAAAAACTTTTGCAGTTGAGCTAAAGGTGGGGCATTCTGAGCAACAACTTTTAACAAATGTCCATCAAGTGCGTATGTTAAACGCTGCATTAATAATTTAGCTTCCAGTTCCTCTGCTCCATTAACGATAAACCAAGCTAAGGTGGCATTGTTCATCTGTTGCACTAGAAATGAATCTGCTACCAAAGAAAGGGCTTGTTCAGCTTGAGTGTCACTCAGTTTTCCAGGACTAAGAGTTTTTAATAGTCCTTGTAGTTGAGCATCTTGAAGAAGGGGTTTACCGATTCCCTGTTTAATTACTGGCTGGGAGGGTATCATCGCCCGATTCAGCCAAGGTCTTTGTAGACTTTCTTCTTGGTCTAAAATTTGTCTTAAGGCTCTTAGATAAGCAATCTGAAATGTCAGCCATGTACCCTCATTGCGTTTTAAGGCTTTTTTTTGGCTGAGACTACGTAACAAATTTTCGCTCAATAGAGCAATAATAGTTATTTCCTCCCCAACAGCGCTTAAGGGTAGTTCTAAAACCTCTGCTAGGGTACAAATATCAAACGGCATCAGGCTTTTAACTTCCATATCCTGAACAATCCGGTAGGCAATACCTGCCAGTTGTCCAGATGAAAACTCTCTGATGGAATTGATTTCGATATGACGTTCTGCCAGCCAGTGCCGAATATTGAAGTTCATTTAATTACATAGTTAGTAGCTGCCTATGGCAATTATCATCCATTTATCAGTTGACGAAAACAGGTAACAATGGGGAGGACTAAGCCTAGCATCAAAACTGTTTTCTGACTAGAAAAAAACGGTGCTTGTGTATTTGAGCAGAATATGAGCGATCGCCCTCTAAAATTATTATTAGTTGACCAAGACCCTATCTTCCAGCTGGGACTACGGGTAGCCTTAGAAGAAATCCATAACATCCAAGTGGTATCGACGGTAGAAACTGATACCGCCGCCTTGCAAGTATTAGCAGAACTAGCCCACCAAGACCCCAACCTAGTAAATTTGGTCATTTTAGAATTAGGTAATGGTCGCTCTTTTGACAGTCAACAGCAAGGTTTACAACTTTGTCGGCAACTAAAAACTCAGTATCCTAATCTGCCTATTTTACTTTTTAGTTTTATCAGGGAACCAGAACTACTATTGCTAGCAAGAGCCTCTGGTGTAAATGGTTACTGTCCTAAAGGTACTTCTATTAGCGAATTAGTCGCTGCAATGGAAGAAGTCGTAGCTGGCAATTTTTATTGGTTGAATGAAAGAGCAACAGATAGAAATATCAGTAAATTGGTAGAAGCAGAAAATCAAAACTCCTCACTCGTTCCTGCTTCTTCACTTCCTTTCGCTAGATTACGCCATAATTGGCATTTGTCAGGAATTGGCAACATTAATGCCACATTAAAAGCAGTTACAGACCAATTACACATTCCCGGATTACCACTAATAGATAAAGCAGTTCTGGCTGGACAGCGGCGAGAATTACTGGCGGCTCGTTGGCTGCTCACTCGTTTATTAATTTCACCACAAGAAAGACAACAAAAACAGCAGCAACAATTTATTTCTTCTACTCAGCAACAGCCCACTATCTCCTCACCAAGTAGCACTATTGTTCTGCAAACGTCACCTCCTTTACTTAGCCCCAGAGCGTTACAAGCTGCTTTATTTTCATCTTGTGTCACCAAACTGCAATTTTCTTTACAAAATGTGACAGATGTGGCTTTAGAAATTGACATCTTTCGGGAAGAGAAGAAACGAGAATTACTTTATTTAGTTTTGCAAAAACTGGCTCAACAGTTGGATGAATTGCGGATTGCTCAAATTACCATGAATCAATTAGGAGATTTAAAAAGCACTATATTACTTGATTTATGGCAATCAACAATTACAGACTTTTTTGGTAAATTTTCACGATTGCAAGTAGGCAAGCAAAATATCGAAATCGTAAATTTATTGTTGCAAAATCCTGGGGTTGTGCAAGCAGAGATTTTGAATAAAATTCCTTTAGTTGTTGAGTTGTTTACTTATTTATTATTTCAAGTAGATTTACATATTGATAATACCTCCTACCCAGCGGGAAGCTCCGAAGCTAAGTCCCAAGCTGAAATGATTTTAGAAAATTTGTTAATTCAGGTAGCAAATGGTGTAGTGCAACCATTACTGAACTCTTTAGCAGATATAGAAGTAATCAAGCAGAATTTTTATGATCGTAAATTAATTTCTACGCGAGATATTGAACGTTTTAGAAATGATTTGTCATGGAAATATCGCTTGAATAATTATGTCAAAGAAGCCCAAAGAACTTTTGAAAGCCGCTATGAGCTATTTGTCTTAGCGCCTCGTGGAATTGCCAATACTTCGATTTATGCTCCTCGTGGTCAGGAATTAGCCCAACTTTCGGGAATCCCCTTAGCAGTGACGTTGGTACTGGAATTCCGAGATGCGATCGCTCCCCGTCTGCGATCGCTGTTATCCTTTTTAGGTAGTGGTTTTGTGTTTATTCTCACTCAAATCATTGGTCGGGGTCTAGGTTTAATTGGTCGTGGTATTCTGCAAGGTATTGGTAGTGTGTCGTTTCCAGAAAAAAACTTTAAACGTAACAGCGATCGGCAAAAATGAGAGTAGGGGAAATAATTTATGACTACTTTAGAAATAGCACTTTTAACAACTCTGCTTGACTTTGGTTCATATCCCCATTCTTGATTAATCTTCCGACAATTCTTCTCTGAATGTGGGTAATTGCGATCGCGCTACCAGCCACAATAAAAAATGCCACAATAAAATTGAGGTTAATCTTAGTAATTTGCACGCATTTTAAAACAAACGTATGCCAAAGATAAATCCACAAAGTATTGCCACCAATGAATACCAATAGGTTACTTAATATTTTTTTACTAGCAATATGGATAGAAAATTTATCAGCTAAATAAAATAATATTAAGGACACTCCTATTGCGTATGAAGTGTAATAGAGTTGTGGTGGATATTTGAAACTGTGTCCTGCTTTTATTTTTCCGAAGGCAAAATAGTAATAAACCCCAATCAACACGAAAACTAATAGACTTATTACTGATATATTTATAATTTCTTTTTTGCTTAACTTGTTTAAAACAATTCCTATTCCCAGCAAAAAAGAATAAGGTAAGCTGTTATGCATTTAAATTGTGATAACAGCGTCGCCTTTATTTTTGAGTTTTCGTCCCCATTTAATAATTAACTCTCCTTCATTTAAAAGTTGATGTAATAAATATTCTAGGTCTTCAATTGATTTAAATAGCCGAT
>JBBSOP010000153.1:0-9764 GCA_038259655.1 Chroococcales cyanobacterium | reverse complement strand
TTATCCAATTTATTCAGATTTTATTTTTCTTACTCCCCCTGCTCCCTGCTCCCTGCCCCCCTGCTTCTATAACGATGGGATATTTTTTTAGTTGGAAGTCCCTACCAAGTTGTTCTATCTATCCAGGAGATATTAAGGAGTTGGTGATGAGCGCTAAACAATTGGAGCAGGTAGAGCAATTGCAAGCTACCCTGACCAAGATGGAAGTGACATTAGGTGCGATCGCTGATGCTGTAGTCTGGGTAGGAGAAGACCAACTTATTCAATGGTGCAATTCTAGCTTTGAATTTCTGGTTAACCAAGCTCACGGTACTCTCTGCGGCTTAAATTTCACTGATTTGCTACCTTTAACACAGGCTGGACAGTTAGTTTCTTTACCCCGCTATCCCCATGTGGGAATACTGAATGGGGAGTATGAAACAACAAATTATCAGTTGCAGCAGAGTGGGCAGACTTTAACATTACAAATCTCCGGTAGCTGCATTGGATTGAGTGGCGAGCGATGTGCAATATTGGTGATTCGGGATATCACACTCGTGAAACAAACTCAAGAATCCTTGCAAGAGATTGAGGAGCGTTTGCAGACATTAATTAACGCAACACCCGATATTATCTGTTTGAAAGACGGCGAGGGAAAATGGTTGCTGTCAAACCAGGCTAACCTAGAATTTTTAGAGCTACAAGGTGTTGATTATCAAGGCAAAACAGACTCAGAACTAGCAGAATTTAGCAATTTTTATCACGATGCTTTGCTCAACTGCGATAAAACAGATGAACAAGCTTGGCAACTAAAAGGTGTGCATCGGGTGGAAGAATTTATACCCCGACCTGATGAAACAGTGAGCAGTGTAGACATGATTAAAGCTCCCTTATTTCACCAGGATGGTAGACGCAAAGCTCTGGTGATTTTAGGGCGGGACATTAGCAATCACAAACAAACTCAAGTAGCTTTAGAAAATTCTCTATCTTTGTTAAGTGCTATCTTTGAATCGATTCAAGACGGGATTTTAGTAGTCGATAACTTAAGTAATATCACTAGTTACAATCAAAAATTCTTAGAAATGTGGTCAATTCCATCAGAACTTTTGACAGAACCAGATCATCCTAAGCGGTTGGCATATCTGGCAAATCAGTTAAAAGACCCAGATGTGTTTTTGCAACGAGTCCGAGAATTATACACACAGCCAGAGCTAGTTAGTTACGACTTATTGGAATTGCAAGATGGCAGAGTATTTGAGCGATATTCCTGTCCTCAGCGCATCGGCGAGCAGATTATTGGTAGAGTATGGAGTTTCCGCGACATCACGCAACGTCAAAGAGCAGAAGAAGCACTAAGACAAAGTGAGTTGCAATACCGTAGTATTTTTGAAGCTATCAATGATGGACTATTTATTACTGAGATAGAGACTGAAAAAGTCTCCGAAGTTAATCCTGCGGCTTGTCAAATGCACGGTTATACCTACGAAGAATTTATCGCTCTGCATCCATCTTCTTATATTTACCCAGATTCACATTCTGTTTTTTTAGAGTTTCTTGAAACAACGCGAACTGGTGAGCAATTTTACGGGACAGCAGTTGATATCTGCAAAGATGGGACTTTGATAGATGTGGAAGTTAAAGGAACAACTTGCATTTACAACGGTAAGCCACATGTATTAGCAGTAGTGCGCGATATTACTGCTCGCAAACGCACCGAAGAAGCCTTACGCCAAAGCGAAGTCCAGTATCGGGATTTAGTACAAACAGCCAACTGCATCATTTTGCGTTGGGACGGTAACGGTAACATCATATTTTTAAATGATTACGGTCAAAGGATTTTTGGTTTCAAGTCAGATGAAATTATCAGACGTAATGTCGTGGGTACAATTGTTCCAGAAACCGAAACTTCTGGGCGCGACTTACAGACATTAATGGTTGATATTTGTCAGCACCCAGAAAACTATCTATTTAACGAAAACGAGAACTTATGCCAAAATGGCGATCGCGTTTGGATAGTCTGGGCTAATAAACCAATTTTAGATGCACAAGGCAACTTAATTGAAATTCTTTCAGTCGGCACTGATGCCACAGAACGCAAACGAGCCCAAGCAGCCCTCCAGGAAAGTGAGTTAAAGTTCCGCACTATCGTTGAAAAGGTTAACGATATATTATTTATTATCAGCCCTGATGGGGTGTTCAACTATATTTCTCCAAATATCTTGAAGACTACCGGATTTGCCCCCAGCGAAATGGAGGATAATTCCTTGGCATACTTTACTCATCCCGATGATGTGCCAAAATGTCTAGAAGTAGCCCAAACTATCCTCGCAACAGGCGAGGGAATTTCGGGAACTGAATACCGCGCCAAACATCGCACTAAAGGTTGGGTTTGGTTAACTGCAAATGCAGTTCGCACACAAGATGCCCAGGGTAACTTCCAGATTGTCGGGGTAGCTCGTGATATTAGCGAACGCAAACTAGCAGAAGCAGTTCTGCAACGTCGGACTCAAGCAGAAACTTTACTCAGTAGCATTTCTCGGCAATTTATTGACCAAGATTTAGAAACCGCCATTAACTTTACACTCCAGGCGATCGCTCAATTTATTAATGTTGAACACAGTTGCATTTTTGAATGCTCCAACGATCAAAGGGAATTTTACCTCATCCATGAATGGTGCGGTGAAGATGTTCCACCATTAATTGATATTGCCAGAGGTTCGCCTGTAGAAGTTTTCCCCTATTTCTATGAGCCGATTCTTTGTGGTAAGCATCGACAAATCTCTTGTGTAGAAGAACTAGCGCCCCATCTACCTGAGCGACAACTGTTTGCAAGTATGTCGTTTCAATCTTTACTTGCTGTGCCGATGCTTCATGCTGGCAAAGTCGTTGGGTTTGTTGGAGCAGCGATGATTCACTATACAAAAACCTGGAGCCAAGAAGATATTAATCTCTTGAAATTGGTAGGTGAAATAATCGCGATCGGTCGAGCTAGGCATCAAGCAGAAGAAGCGTTAAGAATTGCTAAAGAAGCTGCCGAAACTGCCAACCGAGCCAAAAGTGCTTTTTTAGCAAACATGAGTCACGAACTCCGCACGCCTTTAAATGCGATTCTCGGCTTTTCTCAATTAATGGAACGAGATACCAGCCTCAACTCAAATCAACGTGAATCTTTAGCTACCATTAACCGCAGTGGAGAACACTTACTCAACCTGATTAATGATGTCCTGGAAATGTCCAAAATTGAAGCCGGACAAATCATTTTCAACCCCGAAGACTTTGACCTTTATCTGCTGTTGCAAACATTACAAGAAATGTTCCAAGTGCGGACACAAGCAAAGCAGTTATTCCTCAAATTTGAAATGTCCCCCAATCTCCCCCGTTATATCCAAACAGATGAAGGCAAACTCCGCCAAGTCTTAATCAACCTTTTAGGTAACGCCGTCAAGTTTACCCAAACTGGGGGGATAACGTTGCGAGTGAGATTAGCTAATGGGGAGCAGGGAGCAAGAATTTTCTGCCCAGTTGCCCTGACTTGTGCTGAGTTTAGCCAAAGTAGCGAAGCCTCTGTTAGAGAAGGGATGCCCCAATCCCTAGTCTTTGAAGTTGAAGACACTGGACGAGGGATAGCACCAGAAGAAATGGACAACCTATTTCAACCTTTTGTCCAGACTACAAGTGGTATCCAAACTAAAGAGGGAACTGGGCTAGGATTAACTATTAGCCGACAGTTTGTGCAGTTGCTGGGTGGCGACATTCACATTAGCAGTACGCCTGGGCAAGGCTCTACTTTTAGCTTTGATATTCAAGTGAATTTAGCCACAGCCTTTAAAGCTACACCCAAGTTGAGTAGGGGACGCGTGATCAAGTTGGCAGCAAACCAACCTGCTTACCGTATTCTGGTGGTGGATGATCGCAAAGAAAACCGAGACTTAATTGTGCAGCTTTTGGACAGTATTGGTTTTGAGCTAGAAACTGCTAGTAATGGGCAGGAGGCGATCGCAATTTGGCAAACTTGGCAACCCCACCTAATTTGGATGGATATGCGGATGCCTGTAATAAATGGCTATGATGCAACTAAAGAAATTAGAGCCAGAGAAAAAAATACAGATATCAATCTCCGCACCGTAATTATTGCTTTAACTGCCAGCGCTTTTGAAGAACAACAAGCCAGTATTTTAGCCGCAGGTTGTGACGACTTAGTTCGTAAGCCATTCCGCGAACAAGTGATTTTTGAAAAGATAGCTGAATATTTGCAGGTGGATTATATCTACGCAGAAGAAAGCAGCGAAAATGCAACAGAGAAAAAGCCAGATAATTTGAAATCTTCCACCTTAGATCTTAGCTCTGTAATTAAGTTGATGCCCGCCAGATGGATAGCAGAATTAAATCAAGCAGCCATTGAAGTCGATGCTGAGCGAATTTTCCAACTAATTGAGCAAATTGAGCCAACTCAGTCTCACTTGACAGAAGAATTAGCAAATTTAGTCCGTAACTTCTGCTTCGATGAAATTATCGATCTAACTGATTGGTAAACTTTCTGATTGACTCTGATGTGGTTGATCAAAGCCTAGATAAGGATAATAGATGATCGGGAAGATTAACAGTGGTGTGATAGGAGAGAGTAAAAATGTTAAGTCGCAAGCAAACCTCTAGTGCTGCTTCTAATCAACAGTGCGATACTTACGCTTGGTTCTCACAACGTGCCTGGGTAGAAATTGATCTAGGGGCGTTGTCGCACAATGTACAACAATTAGTAAAGTTTTTATCACCACGTACCCAGTTGATGGCAGTAGTCAAAGCTGATGCTTATGGACACGGGGCAGTAACAATTGCCCAAACAGCCCTGCAATCGGGAGCTAGTTGGTTAGGAGTTGCTACGGTTCCAGAAGGGATTCAATTGCGGGAAGTTGGAATTAAAGCTCCAATTTTGATTTTAGGAGCAACACATACACCAGAACAAATTCATGCGATCGCTCACTGGAAACTACAGCCAACTCTGTGCAGTCCTAAACAAGCTTTAGTTTTTTCTAACGTTTTAGAAACGATTAATGATGATTCTCCTGTACCCATACACATCAAATTAGATACAGGAATGTCTCGCTTAGGAACTAATTGGCAGCAAGCAGTTGAGTTTGTACAATTAGTGCAACGCTTACCTCATCTGGTCATTGCTAGTGTTTACTCTCACCTCGCTACAGCAGATAATCTTGATTCTACAATCATGCAAACACAGCATCGTAGATTTGAAGAAGCGATCGCTCAACTCAAAGATATGGGAATTAAGATACCCTGCTTGCACCTAGCTAACTCAGCTGCCACTCTGACAAATTCAGCACTGCACTATGATATTGTCCGAGTTGGTTTAGCAGTTTATGGACTTTATCCGGCTGCTCATTTACAAACTGCGGTCAACTTGAAACCAGTTTTGCAATTGAAAGCACGAGTTACCCAAGTTAAAACAATTGCTGCTGGAACTGGTGTCAGCTACGGCCATAAATTTATTGCCCCCCACGAACTTCGCCTCGCCGTTGTAGGAATTGGTTACGCTGATGGTGTACCGCGCAATCTTTCTCAAAACATGCAGGTATTAATTCGCGGTCAGCGAGTGCCACAAATCGGCACAATTACAATGGATCAATTAATGTTGGATGTCAGTGCTATTCCTGACTTACAAGCAGGAGAAATAGTCACTTTACTAGGAGAGCAGGGAAAAGAGCAAATTTCAGCTAACGATTGGGCAGAACAATTAAACACCATTTCTTGGGAAATTCTTTGTGGCTTTAAGCATCGTTTGCCTCGTGTTGCCGTTATGTAATTGGGCATTAGGGACTAAATTGGTTTCTAATTTCCTATTCCCATACAAGATTTACTATGCTAGTATGGTTAACTGATGCGGATGTGGCGAAATTGGCAGACGCGCTAGATTTAGGTTCTAGTTCCGAAAGGAGTGAAGGTTCAAGTCCTTTCATCCGCACTTGAAAAGATAAAAACATAAATTTCAGCTCACTGTACACCATCGCTGGAAGAAGGGTTGCAACTGGGAAAATTTTTAAATCAGGCGATCGCAAGACGGCGGCTTTCAACCCTCCCATCGCTGGAAGAAGGGTTGCAACTGCCACTAGATCAAACCCTTGCCTAGCAAGGTTTCTATAGCGTACTTGCGCGAACCTTGTCAAATATCCTCCCAGGATGTAATTTTTGAATTGTTCACAAAAGAAATTTATAACTAAATTCCTTGTATAGTAGGGTTTTCAGAGTTTGCGCGAATCTCCTAGCAAATTTGACTTTGCTAAAAAGCGTCAAACCAAGAATTGGGGAGGGTTCCCCCTTGATCGGGGGTGATTCAGTAGCCACTACAGCAGTACATCCGCGCCCTTATTGCTGGGAGCGCACCTATCCTGTCCGAAGACAGCAGCATCAGGGTGAGCAGCTACTAGGGTCAGAAAGCAAGACTGTATTGCTACAGTCAAACTAACCCTCATTTAACACAGTTCAGAGGCTGCAAGCAGCATGAACTGCGGCGCTATTTATTATTTTATTATCAAGGTTCAGATATTTGTCAACTTCGCCTAGCTAGGCGGAGATGGTAAGCAGAAAAGGCTAATTCTTTTGCTTTTTCATTGGGACTGCCGCGAATAGGTTGTTTTCCCCCTTCAATCATTATTCCTGCCTGAGCAGCTTTGCTTTGAATGCTTTGAATTAATCTGCCGTAGCTCCAGGAATGGACGTTAACTCGATACTGTTTGGCGTATTTTTGCTGACCTTCAACATAACCGGGAAATTTTGCTTCGGCTATGGCTTGAATTTCACTTTGGAGAATCTCTCGCATATCCCCTAGCTTAGGCAAAACTATACTGCCAGCTTTATAGGTTTGTGCGATCGCTACAATTTCTTTAGCCAATAGTCTGTCTACATACTGTCCTAACTCAGATGTACCAAATTGATTGGGAGAGAAGCTTTTTTGTGCTTTGTGGCGTTCGTGGGATGACGATCGCTGTTGTCGTCTTTGCCGATTCAGAAGTTCGTAATTGTCACCAAGTAGCTGGCGAATACTCCGGTAAGCTAGAACTTTACCTGCGATCGCATCCACTACAGCAACAGTTGCAGGTTTTTCTAGCCCCAGGCTGACACCTAGTAAAATGTGTGATTGACCTCGGTAAAGGAGTTGACTAGGACGCTCAAAGGAATTGTTAATTCGAGTTAGCGTTGATTCTTTACGTTTAATAAAAGCTTGTTGTGTATCGCTTAAGCCACTTTTCTCCTTCATCTTAGTGATGAATTTGGTAATCTCATCTGCTTTTTCCTGGCGAACCTGTTCTGTTCCTTCAGCAGTCCAAAGGCGATTGTCAACACAGCAATAGAGACTCAAGTGGTGAAGATTCCAAGGTTCGCCTTTACCTTCACTTTCTTGCCAAGCTAGACGACCATTTCTGAGGGTGAATAAAGCACTTGAATACTGATCTTTGTTTTTGCGTTTAGTTTGTTGATCTTCTAAAAAGCGTTTAAACCAGTGCAGTTGACGACTATCGCAGTACACTTCAAAAGTTAAATCGCTTAAGCCATTAAAGTGAACGCACAGTCTACCTTTTTCATTTTTTGACCAAACTAGGTCTTCGTTCGTTTCAAAAATCAAGGGAAAAGGAAGAGAACTTGATCGGGTTAACAGAATATCCTGCCAGCGTTTGGCTTCAGTATTATCTTCTGGAACGGTGGTTGTAGCAGTAAAGAGCGTTTCCAACCATTTAGCATTGGTTAAATCTCGACCCTTGGGAATTCGACTTGTTAGCTTGTCTGTTAGCCGTTGAATTTGGATTTCAACCTTACGGCGGCGTTTAGCAAATTTTTCGAGGTCTTCTTCTTTGTCATTAAGTTTGCAGCCATTTTTCAGCAGATAACTGATGGCGCTACGGCTGAGTATGTCGTCCGTTTCTTGGTAAGCATCAAATAATTTATGAGATAAGCTACGGTCAGGATTGGAAGCGGATGATTTTTTGGATTTTTTAGCCTTTCCTCTTTTAGTCAAAGGAGCAGCTACGTCAGATTCTGGCGTAGCTATTGCCAAAATCTCCGCAGCTTTGGTACGAATTGCCTCTAAGCTACAACCGCTAATTTCTACTAATTCGGCATCGCTGTTGAGCATTTCTAGCCAGCGTGTTTTTCCATCTAGTTGCTGCTGTAGCCGTTTTTGTATAGCTAGCCAAGATTTGTAGATGTAATCTGCAACATGAATTGCTGATAGATACAAACGACTGGGCTGACCTGTAAAGCTAGGGTCAGTTTTTAGGGGTTGGCAAAGTTGGTTAACAACAGTTGAGGGTAGTTTGCCATTTTTTCGCCATTTCTCAAAATCTGGATGTTTACTAAGTTGTTGAAGCAGTTCGTTAATTAGGGGTGTGTTCAATTCTGCCATTAACTTCCAGAGTTTTTGGCGAGTAGATTCATTGGCAATTAGGCGACATTGAATAGTAATCTGGCTCATAAAAATAAAATATCACAAAAACACATTATGTTGTACAAAAATATAATGTGTTTTAGGAGATGCTTCTATAGGATGATTCTTATGGAAGGAAAGTTCTACACAAGCACAGAAGCAGCAGAAATTACTCATTGCTCTCGCCGCCAGTTACAGTATTGGCGGGAGAAGGGAGTTATAGTACCTACGGTTAACAGTACTGGCAAAGGTCGTAATGTTTACTACTCCAAAGCTGACCTGTTGGCGTTAACGGTAATGGAACAATTACTGTCAATCGGTTTAAATTTTGAGGTTTGCCATGTAGCGTTGGAAACACTGCGGGAACGGGAACCTTGGTTATTTAATGAGTCTGTCCCCGAAGAAAAAATGAAGCGGCTAATGTTATTACCCACACGATCGCATGAACAACTTTTGCAAATGGCAGAGTTTGATAAACAAGCTGCCCTAGAAGCACTTTGTCAAGGACAAACTGTGATTCCTTTTTGGTGCGATCGCATTCACGAACTCTTACACCAAAATCTCAAACGCTTTAGCGAGTAATATCAAGTAATATTACGCTGCATAAGGATGCTTATTAGCACTTCTATACTGCTGATAAATATGGAGAAATACTATATTACTAAGGTTGTCTACATCGCTATCATCGTAGGCATCTACAGGTAAACCTGTGTCTTCACTGTACAAGTAATCATAAATAAAACTCTTGATTGTGGCTCTTGTAGATTCCTTATCTCGCCAGTTTTCTAGTTGCTGTAATTGTGATTTCACGGCTTCAATTAAAGACTGAGCAACTTGTTTGACGCGGTTTCTAATTCTGGTATCCAAATTATCTTTAGATGAGCAAAGCAAGTCAAAAACGGCAAGGTGTTCTTCGCTTAAACCTTCACGGACAGCACGGGTATCTTCTTCGGACAGGTCTTTGATAAGTTTCAGCAGTTCCTCAAATGTTTGCTCAATGGCTACTCGGTCGGTTTCGCGGTTATAATTTTGGATAACTTGTTGATAGCGCGTGTAGTAGTCAATGCGAGATGGGTTTTTTTGTATCATTCGCTGAAGTTGGCGTTCGACGGCTTCTTTCAAAGTTTGAACTGAGGTATTTTTAGTTTGGGAATTGGCAAATTCTGCTTTTAATAACTCAAAGTCTATATTGCTGATATTGTAAGTTTTGCCTGACTCTGAACCTGGAAGACGAGAAGTATCAACGTTGACAAACTCGCTAACAATACCTTGTAAGGAACGGAGAACAGCGTTGATATCTAGAGATATTTTGTGTTGTTCGTGTAAGTGTTTGTAAATTTGCTCAATGGCGTTA
>JBBSOP010000152.1:0-9837 GCA_038259655.1 Chroococcales cyanobacterium | reverse complement strand
TTGCCCAACTCGAAGACGTTGACCCGGAATCTTTGAAAACCGCAGCCGAACGCTTACTGCAAAAAATCGGTAACGGTGCAGTAGTACTAGGTTCTGTTCCTGAAGAAGGGAAGGTGAGCATAGTTGCAGCCTTCAGTGCAGAGGTGAATAAAAAGGGCTTACAAGCGGGTAAATTTGTGGGTGCTATAGCGAAGATTTGCGGCGGTGGCGGCGGCGGGAGACCGAATTTAGCCCAAGCCGGCGGACGCGATGCGAGTAAGTTACCGGAGGCGTTGGCAAAGGCGCAGAGTGACTTACAGTCAGCCTTGAATTAATTATCTTTTCTTGTGGGGCAGGCAGCATTCGACGAAGCTCACGCCAAGTCTTGTCTGCCTTTGATATTTTTAAATCGCACTACAATTTAAGAAATGATCATGATAGCTACCGACATGGTATTAATTCCAATCACCTTGGAACAACTCATTACAGCGGTACAACAGTTGCAGCCAGATGAACGGGCAAAAGTCGCCAGAGCCTTGATTTAACGTGAGTTCGACGGAACCTAACCCCAACCCCTTCCCTTGTAGGAAAGGGGCAAAAAATCTACAATTTGGTACGAAAAAATAGTTTTTTAAGCCTCTCCCCGCGTCGGGGAGAGGTTGGGAGAGGGGTTTTTTAAAGCTGTCGAACTCACGTTTACTTAGTTCAATATAAATTTCAATCTAGGCGATCGCAAATCTAACTTTTAAACAGTCCCTAGTCCCTAGCCCCTTTTCTTCCCTTAACTCCCAACAAACCTTGTAAGAAATGAAACATATTTAAAAATATTTTTTCTAGCCAGAGCATAGCCCGATCAAGCCATTCTAAAAGATGCTCTAAAAGATGCTTTTCATAGCCCATTAAAGTTGCTGTGGTTTCTATCCAGTCTGGCGTTGCTTTTACTTGATTGCTTTGGTGAAACTGCATCTGGGAATTTTCCCGTTGCTGGCTGTCAGTTTGTTTGCTAGAGTTGACCTTTTTAGTTGACTTAAGATTGTTGTTTAGTTTATGGCTTTGCCATAAACCAGATTTAATGATCGGTTTTTGAGGCTGAGGAGTTACTGGTGATGAACTATTAGTTAAAGCAGGTTTTTTCCTTGGATATGGTGTACCTAACTTGTCACCCATCACCTGAAAATCACCAAACAAATCATTCCAATTTAGCCAAGGATCTGCAACTATTAGATTTTCCGGTTCTAATTGACTGCTATGAGGCAAAGCACTGTAACTATTATGGAATAATAACTTACCTGTCTGCCAATGATTAGCTGTTGGCTTTAGTGTTGTATTTTTGCTAACACCAAAAAAGTAATTAACTGCCGCTTCAATTAATCCTTGAAAATTTAGTTTTTGAGTTTCTAAATCATCAACGCCTGTAACTTCTCTTCTAACACTTAATTGCTCTTTACCATATATGAATATGTTTAATTGAGTGTGAGCAACTCGGATAATTTCTTGACTATGTTGCTGGACAGGTCGAATTGCATTTACTTCCAACTTAGCAATAATAGTGTCTAGTAATGCTATAGCCTTATCTGTACGTAGTAAATATTTTGGTGTTCCTGCTGCTAAGACTGGCGTATTAGAGGTACTTTCGCCTGTTAGCTTGATTAATAAGCGGTCAATTTCTGGTAATAACTCAGTTGCTTTATTAGCCGTTGTCAATTGCCAAAAATGCCAATAATCTGCAATTTCACTAATAATTCTATTTTCTAATTTTGCCCGCTGTTGGGGTGTCAAAATATCCAGAATGTCATTATTAGCAGCGACAAGTACCAAATGACGATTTACCAAGTTTGTGGCAATTCCCCGCACCACTGGTAGATGTTGCTTGAGACTTACTGTGGAATTATCTGTAATCGTTAAGGACTGAGTAACGGCAGATTTAGTTGTGGGATGACGATGAAAAAATTTCTGCCACCAAAACCTCAAGGGAACTGGAGACTGGGACAATTCAGAATTAGCAGGGGATTGTAACTCCTCTCGGATTTTGAAGAGATTTCTTCCCCATCCGCCACCTCTAATTTCTGGTTCTGAAGTTATCGGGGAAGTAGTAGTACTTTCAGCAGATGACAAACTCTCGACTGCTTCTAGTAAATGTTGAATAGGTGTATCAGCATTTGGGGGAGTTTCGCTCTGAAAATCAGTATCATTTGGTTGTAACTTGAGTCTAGATTGTGGTTCTTTGGTGTGTAGCGCTTTCCCTGCTGATTCAGTTGACTGAAACAGTAGATATATCGGATAAAGTAGTACTCCTACACCTCGCTTAGTAGCAGCTTGCACATGCCGGAAGCTACTTTCCCATTGTTTTGTCAACCGCCGAGATTGCTGGTGGACAAAGTTAAATAGTTTGCTTTGATAACGACCAGAAGAACCAGAAGACATGGTAGTGATTTATTTAGTTTGAGTCTTGTTGAATTGTGAGACTCCCGCCAAACAATAAAAACGAGAAACTGTTAATTATCGTAAGTGCCTTTATCTTAGCGAAAATATGACCCCGACTGTACCTCAATTTCATACCGAATTGATCTCACAAACAATTGAGCAATTGCGTTCTTGTTGTCAAGTTAATGTCCAGTCTACTTGGTTATGCTCAGAATCTGACCAGGTTATTACTGATGTTGTGGCATCTGATTGGTCTAATTGGCAACCTGTACAGCTAAATGAGAAAAAACATATTGCTTGGACGGGTGGAAAAAAAGTATTGTGGTTAGCGCAAAGATTGGTAGTTCCCCAAGAATTGCAGGGCTATCCTTTAGCGGGGTTGTCTCTACGGCTGGCGTTGCTTTGGTGGGCTGACTCTGCTGAAATTTATGTAAATGGGAACTTAGTGTTAGAGGGAGATTTGTTTGATTGTTCGCCGAGAGTGCTTTTAAGTCAGGAAGTAACGCCAGGGGAAGAATTTATTGTAGCTTTGCGGTTAGTGAGTCCGGGACATGATTGTGGTGCTTTAGTGCGATCGCTCCTGATTTATGAAACTATTGATGATAATAATCCTGATCCAGGATTTGTGGCTGATGAATTAGCGGTAATCCAACTTTTTTTAGAAAAATTTGCGCCGGAAAGGTTGGATGTGTTGGCAAAGGCGGTGAAGAAGATAACGAACCGCCTTCGCATAGCGTCTCGCAGAGAAGGCGCAGAGGACACGGAGGAATTGACAAGATCATTTTTGTTTTTACGGCAAAAGTTGATTGAGTCGGATATTTTAGCCCCCTTTTTGAAGGATAAAAAAATCGACGTTGTACAAACAACAGATAAAATTAATCTATCGAAATCTCAAATTCCTCATCCTCTCTGCGCCTCTGCGCCTCTGCGTGAGATAGAGATAAATCATCCTGAAAATATGCAGCGCCAAAAAATCTATTTATTGGGTCATGCTCATTTAGATTTAGCATGGCTTTGGCCTGTGAGTGAGACTTGGAATGCAGCCCAAAACACTTTTGAATCTGTGCTGAAGTTGCAACAAGATTTTCC
The DNA here is from genome assembly GCA_038259655.1 of Chroococcales cyanobacterium. Classification (GTDB taxonomy): domain Bacteria; phylum Cyanobacteriota; class Cyanobacteriia; order Cyanobacteriales; family Nostocaceae; genus Halotia. Next base: position 6,345 of record JBBSOP010000152.1, on the reverse strand, counting down.
TGAGTTAATTTTCTGTCATTCAACTCCAGCACTTTATGCTTGGATTGAAGAACATCGCCCAGATTTATTTGCAGCAATTCAACAGGCGGTAGCTGCTGGATGGTGGGAAGTTGTTGGCGGTTTATGGGTGGAACCAGAATTGAATTTAATTGCTGGTGAATCTATAGTTCGTCAATTATTGTACGGTCAGCGCTATGTACAAGAAAAATTTGGTAAGATTTCGACCGTGGCTTGGCTACCGGATACTTTTGGTTTTTGTGCAACTTTACCGCAGTTTTTGGTGAATGCAGGTATTGAGTATTTTGTTACGCAAAAGTTACGGTGGAACGATACTACTAAATTTGATTATGGAGCTTTTTGGTGGCGATCGCCTGATGGTAGTCAAATCTTTAGTTTGATGTCTGCACTCATTGGGGAAGGCATTGACCCGATTAAAATGGCATCCTACTCTTTAGAATGGCAAACCCAAACTAATTTAAATGATTCTCTTTGGCTTCCCGGTGTGGGCGACCACGGCGGCGGCCCCACCCGTGATATGTTAGAAACTGCCCAACGTTGGCAAAAGTCGCCTTTCTTCCCAGATTTAGAATTTACCACATCTGAAAAATATTTACAGCAGATTCAGTCAGAAGAAAGTTCTCAAACTTCCTTTCCGACTTGGAGTGACGAACTATACCTAGAATTTCATCGTGGTTGCTACACTACCCACGCAGAACAAAAACGCTGGAATCGGCGTTGTGAAGTTTTATTATATGAAGCTGAATTATTTGCTACATTGGCAATGGTTAGCTGTGGTATGACATATCCCAAGGCAGAAATCGAAACTGCTTGGAAGCAAGTATTATTTCAACAGTTTCATGATATTTTGCCTGGTTCTTCAATTACCCAAGTTTATACAGATGCCTTGCCCCAATGGCAGCAAGTGGAAGAAGTAGGAACGAAGATATTAAACGAATCATTGCTAGCGATCGCATCTCAAACTACTTTACCATCACCTCCACACCCTCAAGCCCAGCCGATATTTATTTTTAATTCTCTCAACTGGCAGCGTTCCGAGGTAGTTTCTGTAATTCTCCCCCAATCAACAACAGCTAACCAAGAATGGCAAATTTATGATTGTTCTGGACAACAAATTGTCTGTCAATTATCCGAACCATCAACACTGCTATTTTTAGCTTTTGACATTCCACCAGTAGGTTACCGCATATTTTGGCTTTCCCCCTCATCCTCCTCATCTCCCTCGTTACCAGTATCTTCACCAGACTGGATACTAGAAAACGAATTTCTGCGAGTGATTATTGACCCTGATACAGGAGATTTATCAAGCGTTTTTGATAAAACTTATCAACGGGAAATTTTAAGTGGTGCAGGTAATCAACTGCAAGGTTTTAAAGACAGTGGTCAATATTGGGATGCTTGGAATATAGACCCTAATTACACTCAGCATCCATTACCTGCAACAAACCTCAAATCTATGCAATGGCTAGAACAAGGATTAGTCCAAAACCGTGTGCGCGTAGTGCGTCAGTTGGGCGAATCGGAATTTTGCCAAGATTATATTTTGCCAGCTAATTCACCCATGCTGAAAATTGCCTCTATTGTTAATTGGCAAGAAAATCAGGTGTTGGTGAAAGCGGCTTTTCCTCTCAACGTGGAAGCAGACTTTGCTACTTATGAAATTCCCTGTGGTGCAATTCGCCGTCCAACTAATTCCAAAATCCCCGCAGAACAAGCAAAATGGGAAGTTCCTGCCTTACGTTGGGCTGATTTAACTGGAAAGACAGAGGCAGGTATTTACGGTGTCAGCTTATTGAACGATTGTAAATATGGTTACGACAGTCAACCAAATCAACTTCGTTTAACATTATTACGCAGTCCCAACTGGCCAGATCCAGAAACTGACCGAGACCGGCACGAATTTACATATATCTTATATCCTCATGCTGGTAGTTGGGAATCAGCCGATACAGTCAGACGTGGTTACGAATTGAACACTCCATTAAAAGTAATCTTAAATCCACTCACTATTCTCGATTCATCACTCCCCACTTCTGACAGGGTAAGCTTTCTAGATTTATCGGCAAAAAATTTAATCTTAATGGCGTTGAAGCCAGCAGAAGATAACCCACGGCAATTGATTCTCCGCTGTTACGAATCTCACGGAGAAACAGCAGAGTTATGTTTGCAAAGTGATTTAGAGTTGAATTTAGGAGATAGAGTCGATTTATTAGAGCGTTCCATCTCTGAGACACAAATCTTGAAAATACAGCCTTGGAAAATTGCCAGTTTCAAAGTCCAATTATGGGGAAAAGAGACTAGAGACTAGGGGCTAGGGGTTAGGGACTAGAGAGCAGAGGAAGCAGGGGAAGCAGGGAGACAAGGAGAAAGAAAGATTATGAACAAATTCAAGACATTCTTCATTCCCCGGTTGCTGAGCTTGTCCTGAGCATCTCGGCTACGCTCGATGGAGCCGTAGTCGTAAAGCCTGCGGCATAGCTACGCTTAACGCGCAGCGTCTCGCAGAGAAGTACTGCACCCCGCACCCTGCCCCGGCCACTGAGCTTGTCGAAGTGTCGAAGTGCTGCCTCTTTCCCATGCCCTATGCCCTATGCCCCATTCTTAATCTTCGTGATCTTCATAAGGATCTGCTAGTTGCTTGCTAGGAGGCCCAAAGGAGGTATAAATCGCAAACGCAGTGATGGCAACTAAGGCGATGCCCACAGAAATACTAAGAACTATTGCGGGTTCCATAAATTAGGAATAAATTATGAGTGCTATTCTTATAGAATATTACAGAAGATTAAAAAAAGCTTTGGCAACTGATCTTAGGTGAACTATGGCACAACGGACTAGGTTGGGAGATATCCTGAGACCTCTTAATTCTGAGTATGGTAAGGTGGCTCCAGGTTGGGGTACAACCCCTGTAATGGCTGTTTTTATGCTGTTATTTTTCGTGTTTTTGCTAATTATTCTGCAACTTTACAATAAGTCACTGTTAATTCAGGATGTACTTGTCGATTGGCGGAGTTTAGGCGGCTAACTGAATACACAGCACTAAGCTTGCGTAATCAGCTAACTGACACCCGGCTTGTCCGGGTTTTTTTATGAGTTTTATACTAAAAATGTGAGTCTTAAAAAAGTAAGCATGGATAAATGAGAAAGTTTTTATTCACGCTGCGCGGGTCAGTTGTCAGCGATGCACCGACTTGTACTGAGTTTAGCCTGAGCGCAGTCGAAGTGTTGCTTTTGATCTGGTTTAAGACCCTAACCCAAGAGTGGGTGAGTTTAAAAACATCCTTGCGACTGACCACTGACCACTGACAAAACTCTAACTGCACGCATACTTACAGGAGAAATCGCATGAATGTATTTGGTATCGGTCTACCGGAAATGGCTTTAATTATGGTAGTGGCGCTGTTAATCTTTGGGCCTAAGAAGCTACCAGAGATTGGCCGGAGTGTAGGAAAGGCAATTCGCGGTTTTCAAGAAGCTTCTAATGAATTTCAAAGCGAGTTTAAACGTGAAGCCGAACAAATAGAACAAGCCGTGAAAACTACTGCTGAAATTGAACCCAAGCAAATCGAAGCAGCTCAATCAAATCAAGATACTGCTAGTTCTTCCCCAACTACGTAAGGAAGGTATAGCTAATCGATTGATTGTAGGCAAATGACAGAAGTTGTTACGCAACCTGCTTTGGTGATTCCTCAACTAATCGTCGGGTTGGGGAATCCAGAGCCTAAATATGACCAAACACGCCACAACATCGGCTTTGCTGCTATAGATGCTCTCTCACGAATTTGGCATATTTCATTAGCGGAAAATCGCAAGTTTCAAGGACATTATGGTGAGGGTACAGCACCAGGTGGAGGTAAAATCCGCTTGCTGAAGCCGTTGACTTATATGAATCGCTCAGGACAGTCAATCCAAGCTGTGACAAGTTGGTATAAATTGCCGCCGGAATCTGTGCTAGTAATTTATGACGATATGGATTTGCCTTTGGGAAAAACTCGCCTCCGCTTGTCTGGTTCAGCTGGGGGACATAATGGCATGAAGAGTGCGATCGCTCATCTTAGCACGCAAAACTTTCCCCGTTTACGAATCGGCATTGGGAAACCCAAAGATGCTGCTAATAGTGATAATTCTGAGTCTATCTCTCATGTATTGGGAAGATTTTCAGCTACCGAAACTCAGTTGATGTCTCTTGTACTTCAGTTTGTAGTTGAGTGCGTTGAACTCAGCCTAAAACAAGGAGTAGAAAAGGCTATGAATCGTTGTAATAGTCGCACCGTTGAGTCTTCTTGATTAACAAAGCTAAAAGGTTTTTTTTAAAGCAATATACACATCCCTGATCGGGGTGTGTATATTGTTTAATTTTATGTAAAAATATAAGGCAACGCGCTATTGCTTGTTTAAGGTGATCTATTCAAGCAACCGCAGTACCAAACCGAATAGGTTTATTTAAAACGTTGTTTGCGTCTAGCTACCACTGCCTTACGTTTGTGCTTTTCTAAGGGAGTTTCAAAGTGACGACGAGACTTAACGTCAGCTAATATACCAGCTTTAGAGACCTGGCGTTTGAACCGACGCAAAGCTGAATCTATACCTTCATTTTCTCCTAAAACCACTTGGGTCATTCTGCCGTTGTCCTCAAAATCAATAATTTCCATTGTAATATTAGCCTCAAACTTAGCCAAGTTACCTTATGTACAAGCTGGGATAAATTCTATTTATTTTAAAAGTTGATTCTGCCCTCATTTAATAATTTGTATCCTGCTGCAAATGCGGTAAAAGCAACACAGAAACTCCACAAGCTAGTTGGCCTTAAAATAACCCCCCCACTTAAGAAAACTAGCACTATACCGATACCTAGCAAAAACCATCCCAAGTTACCAGTTTGTCTGCTAAAAAAGACTAATGTAAATATGCCAGCTATAACTGCTAAGACTGAGCCAGTAGCAGGTAAACTGCGTTGACATCCTCCCCGCCGTGAACGGTCGGGGATTCTGGAATAATAAGTAATAAGTAATAAGTTGAAAAAAAGAAATTTTTACTCATTACTCATTACTTTAAAGCCGTCCTAGAAGGACGTTCGCGTAGCGTCTCGTAAAGAGGCTTTAGACCCATTTCTTTGGTAATGGCATTTAACGTAAAAAACCCAACACCCAGGTAAATGTTGGGTTGCGCTGCGCTTAAACCAATCTACTGGCGTGGCCAGGCTAAAATAGTGCCATAAAAAAGGCGCAAAATCGGGGTAAGCTGATGTGTAAAGTTCGTAGAGACAAAGTACTTTTAAATACAGAACAGAGGCAAAAACTAGAAGCGATTAGCCGTATTGAATTTTTATCACTAACTTAATCTATAATTCCCCAAAAGTTTTATAACTGACAAATTATTGTGTCAATTTATGGTATATTGGGTGTGCAGCAATTACTAAAAAAATCTACCAAGGACTCTAATTATCGTATCTATTATAACTAGGGTCAAGATACTTTTGTAGCAGTAATTGTTATATGCATAAAAATTTACCTTTTTAAATAAAAACCCTTTGACAAAAGGGCTATTTTTAAATAACTGGTATTAGTATGATTCCTACCCTGATTATTGCTTGGATCATATTTGTAGTGTTGTGGAAGTTGCTAAAAACGACTATCAGCAATGCACTGACTATTGCCGCAATTCTGATCTTATTAAATATTGGTTTTGGTATTACACCACAAGATATTTGGCATCAGATAATGCAGTTTGCTCAAACCGTGTCCCAGATACGCAGCGGTAATTAAAAAGGGTGACTCATTAACTTTCTTTTTTCTCTCAGCGTTCTTTGCGCCTCTGTGGTTTGAAAGTAATTTCTTTAACCACAAAGACGCAGAATAAAGAATTTAAATCTGAACCTTTTTTGGTTAATTATTGTGTAATGAGGAAATTTTCGCTAATGCATCTTTGAAGCTGGGAGGTAGCTGACGCATAATTTTACCTCTTTCGCGATCTAATGCTACTAATGCCACCTTGGCAGTGACATATAATTGTTGTCCATCAATTGAAACGATCGCATAATCCCAGTTAATACGCACACCTGTTACCTCAGTCATACGGGTTTTTACTACTGCTGCCATTCCTAGCTGAATGGAACGGTGATAGCGTACGGAAAGTTCGACAACTGGCAAATCACAACCTAAAGTTACTAAATCAGCAAATTCAATACCAATTGAGCGCAAACATTCTATGCGTGCTTCTTCTAGCCAAGTTATATAAGTACCATGCCAGACAATACCTGCATAATCAGTATGATGAGGCTGCACTCTTACAGAATATTCAAACCAACTGTCAAAGTTCCGATTTGACGGA
>JBBSOP010000151.1:0-9842 GCA_038259655.1 Chroococcales cyanobacterium | reverse complement strand
TAACTGGGATAATCTCGCCAATTCACATATAAATGAAAAGCAAAAATAATTGGACTAAGCCAGTCTAAAAGACCGCGGGCTACCGGGAGGGGGGCGTTGAAAATCAGTCCTACAAGAAAACTATAGAACACGCCTAAAGCCGCCAAAATAAAAGGTAGACCTCCCTGACGAGCAGCGCTAGGGAAGTAGCGGATGAAAGTTGCAATGCTAACAAAAGATACTAAGTAAGGTGCTACTAAAATCTGCCGGGTTGGGTCCCAGCCGACGCGATAGTCTATTAAACGGGCAACTAAGGCTGATACAAACCACATCCACCAGTTAAAGCCAATATAAAGGATGGGATGACGCAAGTATAAAAATATGGCTACTACTAAAGCGGCTGCGGGATAGATAACACGGAGCAAAGCCGCAGCACCCGCAAAATAGCAAGCGATCGCCAGCAATACAAAGCCGATAATGACTATCCAACCTTGTAGCGATCGCTCTCGCGGCGAAAAGTGCGCTTTTAAAAAACTATTAAAAAGTATCTGCTGAGAAATCACTATGTATATACCTGATAAAACAGTCAACAATTAACAGAGATTAAAATTAGGAAGCTAGTTGCCTTGACCGAACAATTCACAATTGCGGACAAAATTGAAAACTGATAACTGATAACTGTCTATGCTTCCTGCCCCCTGCCCCTTGTCCTCTTCGCTGATTTTTGTCTTTTAAATTGTTGATACGTCTGCCATCCTTGCCAACGTCCTTGCCAAGATGCCAAACATTTTTGAGTTGCTAATTGGCCTTGGCTGGGTAAAAATCTCAGCCCTTGTACTAAGCCAAAACTATCCCTTGTTCCTACTAATACAGCCCAGAGCAAAAAGATAGCCTGACGTAGAGGTGGTAAATGTTCTAGTAAAGCCAGAGTTTCATTATGAACTAAATTAATAAAAGCAATTTCATTAAAATTGTGACGCTGATCTTCATCGAAACGTTGTGCTGGATAGTGATCGACAGCAACACTAGGATCATAAAGCAGTTGCCAGCCAGCTCGTTTGAGAGCAAAAGTAAATGCCATTTCAAAGTGAACTTGCGCTCCTGTACCCCGCATTCGCTCATCAAAGCGTAATTGTCCAATGTTTTGGGCGGGCTTTGCTAAGGCTTGGGTACGAAAACTCATATTTACACCTTTAAGAACATCGACTTCGCGGGGTTCGCCTACTCCTAAGTGATGGTTGCCAATCACGCGCCCAAACCACTGTAATTTACCAACTATCTGACGGGAGCCGTTTTCTAACTTATTACTTTGATATATCCAATCGCGTCCACCCACTCCACCAAGGCAACTATCCAAGTTAAAGTGAGCAGTAATTTTTTCTAACCAATCAGGATGAGGTGCAGCATCATCATCGGTAATCGAAACAATATCTCCTTCTACCGCTGCCAATCCAGCGTTAAGGGCAGCGACAACTCCCGGTTGTGTCACTTTGACAGTGTGCAGTGGCAGGTTGTGTGAGTTGAATTGGTCGAGGAATTGCCAAGTTTCAGTATCTGTATCTCGGACAACTACTATCACCTGATCAACTAACTTAGTTTGCACCTGTAGCGCCGAAAGGCAGCGTGATAGATCTAGAGGACGGCGATAGGTGGGGATGAGAACTGTATTCCTCATGCTTGATTAACTCCTCGAATAGATCTATATAGGTTTGTGCCATAGTCGTCCAGCTGTGTTGTTGCGCGACTAAGCGAGCTGCTTTACCCATCTGCTGCATCAAAAGATGATTACTTACTAATGACAACAACGCTTGCGCTAAAGCATCAGCATCGTCTGAGTCGGGTAAAACAATTCCACATTCTGGTGTCACCAACTCTGCCCCTCCTGTGGTGGTGGCAGTAATGACGGGTAAGCCGGAAGCAAGGGCTTCTAGTAATACCAGTGTGCAAGCTTCGTAACGGGAAGGAAAGACAAATAAATCTGCTGCTCGCATAATTTCGGCAATATCACGGCGATATCCTAAAAAATGCACGCGTTCACTTAAGCCTAGTGAGGCTGCTAAGTTTGGGAAGGGGCTACCTTCAATACTCCCCACCACTGCCAAATGTAAATCGGGTACTTTTGCCAAGGCGTGTAGTACTGTATCTAAGTTCTTCCTGGGTGTGCGGATATCTCCGGCAAATAAAGCTAAAGTTACATCTTTTGGTAGATTTAATTTTTGGCGATCGCCTACGCCGGGAGCAAATTCTTGTAGATCAACGCCGTTGACAATCACGCGAATGCGAGAACGAGGTACGCCGATGTTGACTAATTCCTCGGCTACTTTCTGGGATACTGCCACAATGACTTTTGCTTTTTGGAAAGCTTGTTTTTCCCAACGAGCATTTAAAGCTGTATACAACCACTGATAAAAACCGTAAACATCACGGCGGAGGCGGGAAATATGAGCAGGCGATTTTAGCCAAGAACTATGAACAAAATGTACTGCGTTGACATCAGCAGCAACTGTAGTAATTGCTCCGTTGACTTTGACTAAATCAAATTCTGGGCGATGTTGATATAACCAATTGGTACTTTTTTGAGCAAATACAAAATTACGAATAAATTCAGTAGGATAGCTTTGAACTGGAATTTTGATCCAGTTGACTTGACTATTTTGCTCTAATTCTGGTGTTACTTCACTTGTTACTAATGTAAGATGATGACCGCGACGAATGGCTTCTTGAGCAACTTCATAGTTGACTCTACCTTGACCATCGCCTTTTCTAACTTTATGGGTAACAATACAAAGTTTCACACATCACCTACCTTAAATAGTCTACGGTTAATATTGAAATATGAAGTATTTAAATGATAAAAAAACTATCCATATCATACATGTATTGACAAATTTATATATTTTTTGATGCTCCCAGAAATTGATTAGCTAAGAGTTGCGGCGTAAAACTGATAGTCAACGCTACTAAAGTTCGTAAATTAAACTTTTGTTGACTTAATGCTTGCCAAAGATAAGGGCGGGCTGCTGTTATTTGTTTATTACGTAGCAAACCAATTGCTAAAGTTGTATGAGCTTCCAAGTATTTTTGCTGGAAATGTGATCTAAATTTTCTTAAGCGTAAATCTTCAGCAAATATTTGATAACAAAACATTTCGCTTTGAGCTTTGCGAATTTTTGCTTGAGCATTGCGACTACCGCTAAGCATGGTATCAGTTTGTTCATGATTACGATAACGCGTCAACCTTTCTGGATAATAGTAAGCACCACGGCCAGATATACAACAAAGGTAGGCTAAATATAAATCCCACATACCACCAACTTCTGCGGGAATACTATGCCAATCAATAAAATCATTGCGAATCACACAAGCTGCTGCGACGGGTATACTTTTATCAACTAAGCCAATTTGATAAAAGTTTTGGTAAACTCCTTGGGCAAGTTGATTCCGCTTGTAAGCTCGTGTATTTTCTTCACTTGCAGCTTGGTTAATTTTGCTATTTTTATCAATAATATAGTGGTCACAAAAAGCTAAAACTAATCCAGAATTTGCTTCTAGATGGGGTACAAGCTTGGCTAAAAAATCCTCGTTCCATATATCATCATCGTGGAGACTCGCCAGGTATTTACCTTGTGCCATATTAAAGGCGGACATTTGATTAGCAAGCATCCCGATGTTTTGTTGTTGTCGCCAAAATTTAATGCGCGGATCTTGGAAAGATTCGACAATTGCTTGAGGATTTTCCGGGCTACAATTATCGGAAACAATAATTTCGATATTTTGATAAGTTTGTTTAACAGCACTAGCGATCGCTTGCTTGAGATACTCTGGTCGATTATAAGTAGGTATGATAACGCTGACTAGAGGCTCTGATAATTGTAAGTTGTTTGACACAGATTTCACTAATTATATGTTGAGGTTGAATTACACTTTACTTACAGCTTTTACTTGAGAAGTATCTGTTATTTTCTGTTGAGAAATCGTCTCTAAAAAACGTAGTGCTGTAGGTACAGGACTGTAGTTTTCTAGCGCCCAAAGTCTGCCTTGAATAGCAACTCTTTCCAAAATTTCTGGATCATCAGCTATTTTATCCATAGCTGCTTGGATATTATCTAAATCTATGCCGATATAATGTTGCCAATTTTGGGGCATTACAGGTAAAGAAATGCCATATTTTTCAAAATCTACATGAAAGGTGGCACATCCAGCTGCTAATGACTCCCAAAATCTCCAACTATCCCATTGCACAATTGTTTTGGTTTTTAATCTCAGACGGCTCAAAAGATGTTTGCCACTACGATTAATTAAGTTACCTGGATTTTTAGGCCAAGAAGGAACAAAAAATCCACCAAAACAAGCACAAGCCTTTGAATCTTGAAGACGTTGATAATAAGTTGGGTAGTGGCGACCACCAGTTTGCAACCATTGTAGATAATGATAAGAATCCGTGGAAATATTATGAGGATTATCTACACTATTATTGATTTGTAGTATTTTGCTAATTTGAGGCATAAATGAGCTACAACTAACATTTCTGACTGGATGACCAGATCTCCAATGTCGGAAATTAATTAGTATTTGTCTTTTTCTCTGTTGAAAACTTGGTGGTGCATTTAGTTCTTGTAATATACGGTTACTCAGACCAAAAGACCAGGGATAAAAGTTATGACCATAATTTAGCTTTTTATTAAAATGATTTCTAAAAATAAAATCAAATTGCTTAAATTCTGGTTTTTCAATGTATGTCTTATCACTATCATCTCCATCTAAGTATACAGTTTTATATTGACGTTGGGGATGAAACAAGTTTATTGGCAAAGGTTCTTCTATATGAAACCAATTATTGGTTAATACGACGATAGAACAATCATCGGCAGTAACTTCTGGATTATGATTAAAAAGATACTCTGTCTTTTCAGATGACTCCTGCCAGTAGTTGACATTTGAAAATAATGGTATTCCTAATTCCCGAAAACCTTCTGCCAGACAAATTAATAAATGTTGGAATTTATCTCCTGCGGGAATCCCCCTTCTGGGGTCACAATAAAAATAGAGTCTGTCCTTAAAACTATTAATCATATTTTTGATTTTAGTGTTTATTTACGTTACACGAGTCAGTTTCTACTGACTACTAACCACTGACCACTGACAAAACTCTGTCTCCTTGTGGATAGAGTTTTTATTATGAAAGTCAGCGATAGTTTGGGCATAAATCTTTTTCAGCCGTTGGGCGTGAACATCAATAGTAAACTCCTGCTGGAACCAATCCTGGGCTTGTTCACCCATCAGTCGGCTTTTGTGATAGTTTGTTGCTAATTCGTTGATGGCAGCAGCTAATTTTTGAATACTATTAAGAGGAACTAGAATACCTGTTTCCCCATCTCGTACATGTTCAGGAATACCACCGACTGCGCTAGCAATGATTGGTCGATAGTGAGCATAAGCTTCTAAAGTTACAAGACCAGCCGGTTCAGGCCAAAGGCTAGGAAATACTACCGCCAAGGATTGTTGATAAAGTGCAGCTAATTTCTCACCATCACACCAACCATGCCAAGTAATGCGATCGCTTAATCCCATCTGATGTGCTAATTTTTCCATATTGGGTTTACCCCAACCATCACCAGCGATATCGAGATGAATTTGTGGATCAGTTTTTGCTAAGGCTTTAATTAGCCATTCAATGCCTTTATAAGGAACAATCCGACCAGCAAACAAAATTCGCTGATTTTGATGAATTTCCCGGCTTAGAGGTGCAGTCGCCCTTTTAGGTGGTTGAACGCCACAGTGCAGTGTAACTACTCGTTCAGGTGATAAACCACTACTAATGATTTGCTGACGCACATAATCACTATTAGCAATCACTGGAATTTGCAGTTTTTTGAGTATCTCTAAAGAATGATAGGCATTTTCCCAATTTTGCAGAATATTTTGGGGGCGGCGACTACCACAGCCGTCTATTAAATGTCCCCAAGCACATCCTAGAAGATTCATTGGGCGATCGCAAAGTCTACCGCGATCTGCTAAATATTTTGTACCACTAGGACAGTAAATAGAGTGATTGTGCAGAGTAAATACTGCTGGACACTCTGACCGCAAATCCATTAACATCTCTAAATCGTGGACATGCAGCAACTTAAACTGACTTTGATCTACACTTTTCAAGTCAGTGATCACACTACTACTTACGCCTGAAAGTTGCGAAAATACCAAAGAAGCTACATAAGTTTCAATACCACCACCTCCTGTAATGTCAGCTTGAGAACAGTGATAGATCTTTTTTGTATCAACTACTAAATTATTCATTGTTTAATTTGATTTGCGTCTTATTTTTATAAGTATTCAGGTTATTTATGATTTACCTACATTTAACCAGAATTTATGTCTGACATCGCTGACATAATGTCTTAAACTAATTTGTTTTTTGGCAAGTTTATCTAGATAAATAAACTGATCTTCTACACTAAGAACATATTTTTGAGAACACAGAGGTACACCATGATTGTGGTGAATTGTTAAATGTACGATTGTTTGTTCTGTAAAATAAATTGGAGGTTCTTGAAGATTTGCCAAACGTTCTATAGCAAAACTCCAATCTAGTTCTTGCTTAAATAAAATAAATCCTCCGTTGACTGGGTTTAACTTTTCAGAATCGTTGTAAATAATCCGTTCATCAAGAGAAATAGAACAATCAGGTAGATAACGAGAGTATTTATCATCTGAACTACTTACAGCAACTAAATCAAGTCCACCGGGAAAAAACAAAATATCTGAGTCTGTATAGATAGTTGCACCATTCACAGGAATTGACATGAGTGCAGCTAATTTTTTACCCATTGGATGTAGCTGGGCATAATCCCAAACGCACTGAGGTAAATCCGTTCTCAGGATTTTTGTTAAAGGTATCACCTCAACACAAGGATGAATGCGGCGCAGTAAATTACAGCTAGATTCAGTGTAGCTACCATCAGATATGACAGTGAATGTTTGAGGAATGCCAATATGACGAATGAATGAGCGAATACTTGCTACTTGTTCTGGTAAGTCACGTTCACAAGATAAAGAGTAGACACTTATTGGTACTTTTTTAGTTACTTTGAGGGGAAAACTAACTATTTGATTCAGCGCTGCTTTGTATATGTGACGATGAGCTTTTCCTTGAATTTTAGCGGTATGATAACCTACATTTACCATTAAATTTTCCTCAATAATTATAAATTTGTTAGTTGTCAGCGATACACTGAGTTTGGACACTTCGACAGGCTCAGTGCGGCGCTGCGCGACAGTTGAGCGCAGTCCAAACTCAACTGCCGCTTGTCGAAATGTTGTTTTTGATCTGGTTTAATTGCGAATTGGTTTCATCCTGCTTGACCCATTTCGTATTGCATTTGGTGATATTTCCAAAGCTTGCCTTGCAATTCCAGTAGTTCTTGATAGTTGCCTTGTTCTACTATTCGTCCTTGTTCTAGAACTACGACTTTATCTGCTTTAGCAATAGTAGAAAGACGATGAGCGATCGCAATTACTGTCCTACCTACAGCCAGTTTTTCTAAAGATTGTTGAATTAAATGCTCGGTTAGAGAATCTAGGGCGCTGGTGGCTTCGTCTAAAATTAGAATTTCTGGATCACGTAGCAAAGCACGAGCGATCGCAATCCGCTGGCGTTGTCCTCCAGATAACCGCACACCCCGATCTCCTAATTGTGTATTAAAACCTTCGGGCATTTCTTGAATAAATTCGAGAGCATTTGCTAATCGCGCCGCTTCTCGAATTGCCGAGCCATGTGCGCCTGGTGTACCGTAAGCAATATTATTCCAGACGGAAGTGTTGAAAATAAATGTATCTTGGCTGACAACAGCAATTTTACTTCGTAGCGAGTTGATTTCAAAATTACGGACATCAACTCCATCAATTAAAACATTACCTTCTATCGGATCGTAAAAGCGGGGAATTAAATCTATCAGCGTACTTTTACCTGCACCGGTTGCTCCGACTAGCGCTGTCGTTTTACCGTTTTCAATGCTTAGGGTAATGTTGTTTAAGACTAAATTACTGGTATTATAACCAAAATCTACAGATACTATATCAACTGAATGCTTTAATTCTGTAAATTGCAGATTACCGTTTTGTAAATAATATTTGTTATCAGTTCTTACCAATTCCTTAATATTATCTGCTGCTCCTTGTAATGTACTCAAATGCGCTCTAGTACCATTGATATCTTGAACAATTGGCACAACCCGAAACAGTACAAAGAAGAATGTCAATAAAGAAGCTACTTGTAATGTTCCATTGACCACAAAAACAGTAAAGGCAAAAACAATCATGCCAATGAGAATCGTACTAGCGATCGCTTCAGCTAGAGGTCTGACCAGCGCCCATGTTAATACAACTTTAGTAGAAGTGCTAACTACTTTATCACTAGCATTATAGAAACGCTGCCGTTCAAATTCTTGAGTTGCAAATGCTTGTACTGTTCTGATGCCGTTAATAAATTCTATTGCTGTCGAGGTAAAGTGACCGTTAGCAATAGAAGTACTAAAACTCGTTTCTCTAGCTCTAGAATTTAGCGTTGATAATCCTACTCCTACAAGGGTAAACAATAGCAAAGAAGCGATTGAAAGCTGCCACGATAGCAAAAACATCGAAAAAAAATAAACAGTAGCTGTCATGGCTCTAGTCATCAAAAAGGCTGTGCCACTAAACCACTGCTTAATTCTTTCAATTTCTGTAGTAATCGTGTTAATCAGTTCGCCAGAACGAGTTTGAGCAAAGTAGCTAAGTGGCAGTCCTTGCAACTGTTCAAATATTTGTTTACGCAGGCGATCGGCTAAATATAGTTGAGTTATTTCTGTATATACCTGGGATAAATAATTGAAACCAGCCCGCATCCAGGTACTCAATAAAATCAGAATAGATATGCGATATAATCGATTAATTGCTGAAGTGTTAGCAGCTAAAATCAAGGTGTCAAACCATTCAATTCCTATCCGAATTGGAGCAGCATCAGGATTTGTTAAGCTTTGTAGGAACGAAAGTAAAAAACCAATACTAAAACCTTCAAAGGTGGCTGCAAAAAAGGAAAATACTAGAGCTAAAATAGTAACTTTTCGGAAGTGTTTAAACTCACGTAATATCAAATAGTTTTTTTGCCAAAAACTAGTAGCTTTAAACTGATTGCGGAGTGGTTGAAAAAATTGGAAATTCATGGGTGTTCTTTAACAATATTTACGTGATTCAGGTAAACAAGAAGGGTGTGGATACAATACAGTTTAGAAAGTTATCTGTTGGGGCAAACCAAAAACTTTAAACTGTGTAGGTTGGGTTGTAGCTAGCTTCCCGTAGGGTACGAAGTAAAACCCAACAAATCTCGAAAGATATTGGGTTTCGTTCCTCAACCCAACCTACAATTTTCTTAGCTCAAGTGTATTGAATTATAGTGTTTGGCTATCCAAATGCAACAGATTAGAATCTGTCTGTACATCCCATGAACTCGTAAGTACTGGTAGTTTATTGAGTTTTCTTTGTCCAGCTAAATCAAGATGTATTGCATCTTCTAAAGTCCAACAACAAGAATTGAACAAACTCATTTCACCCCGTAGCACATTGAATAACTGTGGCAGATTTTCCAAACCATATTTACGCATCCAACGCCCTAGAATTACTCCTTTGTGCTTTGCTGTTGTGTCAAACTTGATGGCTCGAAAGAGTCTACCCCGTTCGCCTACATGCCACTCACGAGAGAAAATAAACCCTGACGATTTAATTTGCATCACCATTATCAATCCCAGGATTACTGGACTCATTAAGAGCAATAATGCTAAAGCTAAAATCCAATCAATTAGTCGTTGTAACCATCTCAAAGATTGGCT
>JBBSOP010000150.1:0-9956 GCA_038259655.1 Chroococcales cyanobacterium | reverse complement strand
ACTAACTCAAAATTTTGAGTATGATGACATCTTACGCAAACCAACAGATTACGTCCTGACTCAGTTTCATGCCGGCGGTGCTGGATTAATTCTCACTTGGTTTGCTTTTGCTGTCATGGCATTGTTATTTATTCCAGCCAGTGTTTTACTGCAAAAAGTTTTGGGACGCGAAGATACTCCTTATCTGTCTGCCGCTACTATTATGGGAGTGCTTTCTGGGGTATTACAGTCTGTTGGGCTAATGCGTTGGGTGTTTGTAATTCCTGTATTAGCAAACTTGTATGTTGAATCTGCTAGTCCAGCCACTCGTGAGGCTATTGTAGTTGTCTATCAAGCGGTTCATCAATATGGTGGTGTAGCGCTTGGCGAACAAATGGGGCAATTTCTACTCACCTTCTGGACATTGGGTGTAGGTATGGCAATGCTAAAGTCTCCTGTGTTCAAGCCTTGGATTGGCTGGCTTGGTTTAGTAACAATACCCTTTTGGTTGATTGGACAAACTGAACTACTCGCAACAGTGATTCCATCAATGCCTGTATGGGAGGTTACTCCGATTGGTTTCATGATTTGGGAAGTTTGGCTGCTAGTAATCGGAGTGCATCTACTGAAGTTTGCTAGTAAAAAAAGTAGCTCTCGTTGGGTAAATAATTCCAAGATGCCAATTATTGCATCAGAATAAAAAATTACCTCCACAAAAAAATGGGGTATAGGGAAGAGTTATTAACGCCCTATGCCCCAATCGACTTTCTAGAAAATTGGCGTTGCTGAATCACAATTATCGTGATGTAATACCAATTTGCGAAAAGAATGCGACAGATACGTAGGTTGGGTTAAGCGCAGCGCAACCCAACATGGATGAAGGTGTTGCTTCAGTTGACTTAAGAATCCTGGGTATGAGATACAAAAATACCCCACCCGCTTTAGTAAGGATGTACTTCATTTACTTGCAAAGTGTTGTAATTATTAGCTATTTGGTTGAGAAGATTTACTTTGAGTGTTCGCTGCCTCATCGGGTGTAGAGTTTTTGATATCTTCTACCACTTCTTGCAGCTCTGGCAAAATCCGTTTCGTATCCTCCATCACTTGTTTAACCTCTGGTGCAGTATTCATTACCAAATTAGTTGCTTGATGAATATCTTCTGTAGATTGGTGAACCTCTTGTTGAATTTTTTCTGCACTTTTTTGTAGACCAAAGCTTCCTCTAACCCGTTCGACGATATCATTATCCAAGCGCTCACTAAAACCGACTATAAATGCAATTGAAAAGTAGAAATAATATATAGCATTAGTATTATTTTCTGATGGTTGATTTGATGTACTAATTTTTACGGAAGGAAAATTTATAATCTGGGAGCTAAGTAGTGCAAAAATAAAGATGCCAAATGCTGTCCCAATTAAGGGTTTAGCAAAGCCAACTACAATAGGAGTAACTGAACCTGCATATTCGTCTTTGTATTTGTAGTCTTGCAGTCGAATTAAAATACTGACTATACTGCCAAAAGCTCCAGATAAAGCAACCATCATTACTAACTGATACTGACCGTAATTAAATCTAGGTTTTATAGTTGATGTTAGCTCTGTATTTTCCTGGCTTTCAGCTAAATTAACATTGGCATTGTTTGTATATGTAGAAGTAGAAAGTGATGGCGAAGAAGTATTTAAAGAAAGAGTATCTAAGTCGTATGTTAACAACTTCACAATCCAAAAAGAAACTGGGATTGCAATCATATATATTGGTATTGCCATTGCCAGTCCAATAAGGACTTTGGTTGGTGTAGGCAATTCTCGAACTGAACGCTGGAAAAGATTAACTATCCAACCGAGGGGCTTTTTACGGTTCAAAAAATACTCAATACTATATCTGATATTTTTTGCTAAAACTATTTTTTCTGTCTTTCTCATCAACAGAAAAGACAAAGCTAAATTAATTGCATAAAGCTTTGACTGGAGAGAAATACAATCAGTCAAACTTTGATGTCTTTTTTTTTGAATTACTGAAATATACTCTCCAAAGCGCTGTAATAAAACAATTTGTTTTGCCAGTTCATCTTGTATATACTCACTTTTTAAATTTATCTCTGATAGTTGATTTTTTACTTTATTAAGAAGGTCATTAATATCTTGTTGTAGCTTGTTAAGAAGATTGTGGCATTGCTCATGGCTATCTTTATTAATCATCAGTCTACTCTCTTTTTTTTGCAATTATCTAACTAATACATAAGCTGATGCGCGTCTAAAATACATACAGTGTATTTCACGTAAATGAAGTACACGGGTAGGGACACAACATGTTGTGTCCCTACTCTTTATGGTCGTTAACTGTTGACGGTTGACAGTCATCAGCTAAATGCGTAATAGCTTATAAACTGCTACGCAGCATTAATTAAGTATTTCATCACCAATTCTTTTCATTATTTCTGAGATAGCCGCCAAATCTTAACAATGTTTTCTGCACTACCGCCACTGGCAACTGTCTGTGCATCTGGGCTGATGGCTACAGAATAAATGTAACCAGAATCTTGTTTCAATGTGCGAAGTTCTTTACCTGTTGCCGGATTCCAGAGTTTGACTGTGTTGTCATTACTGCCACTGACTAGGATTACACTATTTAAAAGCTTGGCATAAGCGACGGAATTAACTTTATCAGAATGCTTTTTCAGAGTGCGGATTGTCTCTCCTGTCTGCAAATCCCATAGCTTAATTGTCTTGTCTTTACTACCACTAGCCAGGGTTTTACCATCAGGACTAAAGGCGACAGAAAGCACTAAGTCTGAATGCCCTTCTAAAGTGCGGATTTGCTTTCCTGTTTCCAGATTCCATAGTTTGATAGTATTGTCCCAACTACCACTGGCTAAAGTTTTGCCATCTGGACTAAAGGCGATCGCTGCTACTGCTTTAGAATGTCCTTCTAGGGTGCGGATTTGCTTTCCTGTCGCTAGGTTCCATAATTTAATTGTCTTATCTAAGCTACCACTGGCTAAGGTTTTACCATCGGGACTAAAGGCAACGGCTGCAATTCCGTCTTTATGTCCTGTCAAAGTCCGAATTTCTTCTGCGGTTGTCAGATTCCATAATTTGATAGTTTTATCTTTACTGCCACTGGCTAGAATTTTGCCAT
Source organism: Chroococcales cyanobacterium (assembly GCA_038259655.1). Taxonomy (GTDB): domain Bacteria; phylum Cyanobacteriota; class Cyanobacteriia; order Cyanobacteriales; family Nostocaceae; genus Halotia. Next base: position 6,838 of record JBBSOP010000150.1, on the reverse strand, counting down.
CTGGACTGAAGGCAACAGTCCAAATCCAGCTAAAGTGACCTTTGAGGGTGTGGATTTCTTGTTCAGTTGCTAGATTCCACAGTTTGATAGTCTTATCATCACTGCCAGTAGCCAGGATTGTACCATCTGAATTGAAGGCAACAGAATTTACATCACTGGAATGTCCCTTAAGAGTTTTGGTTTGATCAGAACTTTCTGAGGATTTCGTAGTAGTGAGTGGCGCGATAAACTGTAAAGACCAAACTCCTCCTAATCCCAGCAAGACAAGAGTAGTATTTAGCAGCAGCCGTTTTTGAAACTTATATTTTAGTAGTTTGAGTGAAATTAGTTTATGGGTTGGTGCTGAAACTGTTAGTAAAGTTGGAGGTAATAGTGATGGCTGATTTGTCAAGTCTCTGATGACTTCATCAGCCGATTGGTAGCGCTGTGGGATGTCTATTTTTAGTAGTTTATCTAGAACTTCGCTCAGTTTTACATTAAGGGCTACATCATTTTTATGAGAATTACTCCAATGTTGCTGCCAAGAATTAACCCAACCATAGCCTTGTTGCATCCACAGTTGGGCAGGGCGAATACCTGTTAATAGATGAAAGCAAGTTGCCCCCAAACTAAATAAATCACTAGCTGGGTAAGCTTTGCCATCTTGCATTTGCTCAATTGGGGTATAACCATGTGAGCCAATAGTTGTGCCTAATTTAGTTTGTACTGTGGCTGTCAGTTGCTTTGCAGATCCAAAATCAATTAATACTAATCGTCTATCACTTTGACGACGGATAATATTTTGCGGCTTAATATCGCGGTGAATTACGCCGCGATCGTGAATAAACTCAAGAATAGGCAGTAAATCCAGCAAAAGTTCTAAAATTTGGCTTTCGCTGTATGTTTTTCCTCGTTGCAATTCTTGTAATAAATTCTGCCCGTCGATAAACTGCTGTACTAAAAACAGGTAATTATCTTGCTCAAAATAAGCTAATAATGCAGGAATTTGATGATGTTCTCCCAAATGTTGCAATCTTTGAGCTTCTTCTTTAAATAACTCAATTGCTTTCTTTAAAGCTGAAGTTTCTTGCACTTTTGGCGCGAATTGCTTGACAACGCACCACTCATTTAGTTTATCTACATCTTCTGATAAGTATGTTCTACCAAATCCACCTTCATCGGATAGCACTTTGACGACACGATAATGACCTCTCAATAGTGAAACTAATGGTGTGTTGCAACTCTGGCAATATTGGTTGCTATCCTCATTTTGAGGATTGGGGCAATCGGGATTCAAACAGCAGATCATACTGGGAATCCATTTGCAAGTAGGGTATATATTAATTCATGACGTATTAATCTTACTATGAAGTTGCCAAAATTATGATGTTCCAATGAAGAAGTAATTTATAGGTAACTCAGCATTTTAAAATTAAAAATAGATGATCTAGCTGATGAAATTTCACCGTTTCTAGCTATAAAAAGATAGTTTTCATGTTTTTATTTTGAAAGTATCTATCTAGGGAAATAGAACTAGCTACAAATTATAACAATAAGGAAGGAAATTATGGTAAAACAAATTAACAAAAAATATCAGTTCAGATTTAATTGGGCTTTAATTTTTTCTATAAGTGGTAGTCTAGCGATCGCAAATTATATCTTGCCGATAAGTGCCTTAGAAGTTCCACAAGATGCTGGATACAGACTCGCCAAAACACCAGATGAAAGACAACCTGAAGCAGTACAACAAGGAATCGAGCAAATCCCAACTTCTGAACCATCATCTGTACCTCCACAACCTACACAACCTATTGACTCACCTCTACCAGTTCGGACAACACCTCAGCCTAAAGAAGCTAGTCCTAATCCTCAACCAGTAAATTCCAATTCCACACCTCAACCCACAGAAGCTAGCCCTACTCCTCAACCAGTAAATTCCAATCCCACACCTCAACCTACAGAAGCTAGCCCTACTCCTCAACCAGTAAATCCTAACCCAGCGCCTCAACCTGTAAGGAATAGGACTACTCCAAGACCAGTAAATCCTAACCCAGCGCCTCAACCTGCAAGGAATAGGACTACTCCAAGACCAGTAAATCCTAACCCAGCGCCTCAACCTGCAAGGAATAATACTGTCTCTCCACGTCAAGACAGAGGTCGCCAGCCAATTAATAACCCAGGTAGAAGTACTAACGAAACTCCCAACAACTCGCCTATTTCCCCACTGGGAACAACTAATTACAGAAAGATTAACTTTGTAGATGTTGCATTTGGTATTTTGTCTAAGGGTGACTTTAAATCTCAAGGTAGATATTTCCATTTCTACCAATTTGAAGGCAGAGAAAATCAACTAATCCAAATCAGGCTGGTTGGTAGCGCCGACCAACGCCGTTCAAATAACTTAAGTTTAAATCCTGTAATGTTGTTACTTGACCCTAATAATAAAGTTCTCTTAAAAAGAGGTAGTTCGGGAACAAGCAAGGATGCATTTGTATTCGTGCGATTACCTGCCAAAGGGACTTATACTATTGCAGTTACTAGCCAAAACTCTGGTGATACAGGCCGCTATAGTTTGGCTCTCAGGAATGATAGAGCCAGTTATAGCCTAGATGAATCTGGCGAACTGACTGCCCAAAGCTCAACTCTAAGACAAAATAATAGTCCTTATAATGTTTCTCAATTCCAAGGCAAAAAAGATCAGCTGGTGAGCATTCGTGTAGATAGTACCAATGAACAATTTTCTCCTTATATAGTCTTATTAAATTCTCAAGGACAGAGAATCGCTGCCAATAATGACAAAGATGGTATGTACAGTGCTTTAATTGACCGAGCCAGATTGCCTGAGGATGACACTTACTATATAGTTGTTACTTCAAATAATCCACAAAAACGCGGTACATATAGATTAACTATTTTCTAAGCTAATTAAGTAAATCAGGTTGATCGCGTACAATCCTGTCATATAGTGGTTGGAAATTGAACCATCCGCCTGAGTGTGTTCCTAGTTGATTTTGTGTCAAACGGGCTGTTTCATGGCTAAGAAAATCAGGTCTACCAGCAGCTTCTGCCAAGAGTTGTGCTTGGCACGATTGCTCTAGACTAATGTACCACCAAGCAGTTTCATCCACTGTGTGTCCTACAGTTAAGATGCCGTGGTTACGCAAAATCATTGCTTTTTTTCGACCTAAGGCTTTAGCAAGTTGTTCGGCTTGAGATGTATTTAAAACGACATCTGCACAATCATTAAACAAGGCATGGTCTTCGTAAAAAGAACAGGCATCTTCATTCAGTGGGTCAAGGAGGCGACCCAAGCTAGACCAAGCTTTACCATAAATTGAATGGGCATGAGCTGCGGCTATCACATCCGGTCGAGCTTCATAAATTTGGGAATGGATAGCAAAGGCTGCTGGATTTACAGGTGTATGACCTTTTCCTATATCGCCTTCTCTATTGACTAAAATTAGGTCAGAGACTCGGATATGACCGAAATATGTTCCTAGTGGATTCAACCAGAAATGGTCTGTTAACTCCGGGTCACGAGTTGTAATATGACCTGTATCTTCGCTAAAGCCCAATTTAGCAAATAAGCGAAAGGTAGCGGCTAGACGTTGCTTGCGGTGCAGGCGTTCGTCTTCAACTCGTTCAAATATGGGAGGTTGGGGTCTATCAAATTTAGACATAATCTTTATAGAAGCAAAAGGTGATAAGTATCACTTGGTTGTAGCGATCGCTTTTCAACCACTTTTATAATTTTGCATGGTGTTCTGCACTACCGATATCTATACAACGGTAGACTGTTTCTGTTTGGGGCTAAGATTAATACCACTACGTTATTTGCTATTGGATTATCACTTTTGGGATATGTTTTTTAAACTTATAATCTTTAAATTTAGTATTTGAAGTTTACTTTAAATGCCTACAAGTAGGCAATAAGACAATGATTCAGATATTAGATGCTAACCATCATTTTACTAATATAGATTTATCTGTACATGATCTGACTCCAACACAACTAGAAATTAAGAAAAATACTTAATTAGCCAAAATTTCGCCCAATAATCGCTGCCAAGATAGTTGTTTTGTATTTTTATCCCAATGCCAGCGCAATAAATTGGCGGGTTGATTTGGGGCAATTGCTGGTAAATTAATGGCTTGTCTGGGTGCATTAGTGGCTAGAGCGATCGCACTTTCTACGTCACAAATACCCCACTTTACCAAATTCTGTACTCCCACCAATAAAGGCCAAGTCGTCCCTGATAGAGTCCCATCTGGGAGTCGTGCCGTACCGTTTTTCACTTCTATTTGCCGACTGTCCCAAGGATACACGCCATCGGGCAGCCCTAAGGGAGAGAGTGCATCACTCACGAGAAATAACCCTTGAGTAGCCTTGAGCAAAATTTGCAGCATCATCGGTGTAACATGTTCACCATCAGCAATAAAACCACACATAACACCAGGATGAGTAATTGCAGCCCCTAATAATCCTGGTTCGCGGTGATGTAAGGGGAGCATGGCATTGAAGGCATGAGTTACCATCGTTGCACCAAGTTCAAAAGCTTGTTTTGCTTGGGTAGAGGTTGCTTGAGAATGTCCTAAACTGACGGTGATACCCAAAGAACGCAAATATGGAATGACTTTACCTGTAGGATCTAGTTCTGGTGCTAAGGTAATAACTTTGACAATGTGAGCATAATCACCTAAAACTCTTTTTATTTCATCAACTGTTAAAGGTAAAAGATATTCGGCCGGGTGTGCGCCACGCTTGTGGTAATTTAAAAATGGCCCTTCTAGATGTACTCCCAAAATCTCTGCACCCGCTTTTTGATTGGGGATAACATCAGCAATTACAGATAGCGATCGCTGGATATTTTCTACCGATGTTGTCACTAGTGTCGGTAAAAATCCATCTACTCCAGCATCCCATAAAAATTGTGAGATTTTCTCTAAAATATGAGAATTTGCCGTTGTTAAATCGGGAAATGCCAAACCCAATGCGCCATTAATTTGTAAATCTACACCACCTAAAGAAATCCAATCGCCAGCAACATCTAATACTTGCAAATTTGGTGCTGAAACCCTCTTAAATACTGTATCCATTGGCAAGATTTGCTCAATTATGCCTTTTTGGTTAACTAAAAGCATCTGCAAATCTTTGTAACCAGGGACTCTAGCATTAACAATATCTATATTTGTAGAAATAACTTGTTGTGTTGCTTGTGTCATCACATTAGCGAGAAGATAAATAAGTATCACCCGATTTTAGATTAATCCAAAATTCTATGACTCCTCTTATCGGTATTATTATGGGTAGCGATTCCGATTTGTCTACCATGAAAGATGCGATCGCAATTTGTGAAGAATTTGGGGTAAACCATGAAGTGGCGATCGTTTCAGCCCATCGTACCCCAGAACGCATGGTGCAGTACGCCCAACAAGCCCACCAACGCGGTCTTAAGGTGATTATTGCTGGTGCAGGTGGTGCGGCTCATCTTCCTGGAATGGTAGCATCTTTAACTCCCTTGCCTGTAATTGGTGTGCCTATACCTACTCGTAACTTGCAAGGCATTGATTCTTTATACTCAATTGTCCAAATGCCAGCAGGCATCCCAGTGGCAACCGTAGCCATAGGTAATGCCAAAAACGCCGGACTTTTAGCAGTACAAATTCTCGCTACTCACCAACCAGAATTACTTAAAAAAGTGCAACAATATCGCCAAACTTTATCTGAATCAGTAATCGCCAAGCAAGCAAAATTAGAACAACTAGGCTACGAGCAATATTTACAAACTTGAATTATTCTTTGCGCTTTGTGCCTATTACCGCCAGTATGCCACCCTGCTTTAGAGGAAATCTCAGGCTGTGGCTGAGCTTCGTCATCCCATGCAGCGCCGCCCTTTGATATGAGCGTTGGTTTGGAATTTCAGGAGATGTGAGATGTGATGCCTGCGGCGGGCTGCGCCTATGCAGTAGTCACAATCAAGGAACAACGTTACACGCATCGACAAGTTAATAGCTAATAGTGATAAGGCATTTTAAAATGCAATATTTTACCCTAAATTGGCTCAATAAATATAGCTAATTAAAACATCGTGTAAAGCTCCCTTAAGTTAGTTAAATATTTACAGATAATAGTGGAATATTTACAATTTATTTTGTATTTGTATTTGTATTATTAATTTACTTATTATTATCAGAGCAAAAGCCATGTTTTTAATGCTTACGAAAGGGTGGAATAAGCAGTATGTTCATTTATTGATTTTAGTGACCGCCGTTGCTACTGCTCTAAGTTTTCCTCTTGAAGCTAAAGCAGAATGGTATGTTGTTGGCTACGACGATGAAGAGAGTCCAATATACATAAATGATGAATCTATCTATATTAAAGGTGAAGTACGTGGTGCTGAAGTTAAAACTAAACTGCTTGGGCGTGCAATCTTTGTAGTGAATTGTCAAACAAGTAATTATTATGTTCAAAGCAATCAAGGGAAAAAAGAAGGTTATGCAACACCTGGGACAGTTGCAGGAGTCATGGCAGAGGAAATATGTGAAAAATATAATTGATTGAGATGTTCTAAGTTGATTTTGTCACCATCCCTTAGACAACAAATTGAATAGTTAGTAATTCAATGAGAGATGGTGTTTTACATGTACATGCGATCGCATCCGTTCATGCTCAATACCAAAAATGATATATGAAAACTTTCTACCTCCTTACTGCTTCCTGCCCATTAAATCTTGTAATTCGTTATCCACTGGGGTGTCGTCAGAGTCTGGTAGTTCCTCTGATGAGGGCAAGCAAGCTAATGGATTGTACTCTAGCATGATGGGTTTACTCTTCCTCAGTTATTAGTACATCTTTATT
>JBBSOP010000149.1:0-10006 GCA_038259655.1 Chroococcales cyanobacterium | reverse complement strand
GCGAAAAACTACCGGGATTCGCGTCCCAGATCATCCTGCGTGTTTAGCATTACTAGCAGCGTTAGGCAATCCGATTATTTCGACTTCGGCACATCTGCCACCAGATGAAGCAGATGATGGCACAGTAGAGCTAAATCCAGAACTGAAAATGTCGCGTGTGGAGCTATTTGACCGTTTGGATAACTTAGTAGATGTGATTGTAGATACTGGCGAGGAACCAACATACCAAGTATCTACGATTTTGGACTTGACGGGAGATGAACCAATGATTACACGGCGGGGTTTAGGTTGGGAAGCAGTAACAGCATGGGTATGAAAACTTTACCTCACAAGCTGCTTGAGCGATTTCGGAATAATGTATTAAAAATACTCCAGTTTCGGGATTGTCATACTTATAATAATTTTCAGATGAAAGAACTGGATCAAGTAAAGGTTAGATATAGTAAGCGTTTTGGCTACTTTTAATGTCTGATAGATAACTTGTCTCACCCTCAATTTAGTTGCTTGTGAAAAAAGCTACACATTACTTTCACTGTAACTTTTTGAGATTTCCTACAGTCTTATATATAAGCAGTGCTTACAGAACATCAGAAACTGTCTCTGCGTTGTAGTTAAGGTGCGATACCACACCCAGGAAAAGTCATGAAAGCTAACCTTGCCAATCTACCAACCTCTACATCCACTTTTGAGTCCTGTATTGCCATTGAAGAATCCCCAGTTATCGATACCTTAGCGCAACTGCTGTATCAGGAAATGCAAGCTCAAGTTAAAGCAGCGCCTGGGTGTATACAAGCTCTAGCGCAACGCATAGCTAAAGAAGTCAAACGAATTTGCGACAAGAGCTACCGCATTCAGACATCAGGAGAAATCCAGTCTTGGCAGCTAACTTTGTCTAGACATCGCTTGCAAAAGTGTTTACATTATTATCGACTTGGTTCGAGAAAAGGACGTGTGGAATTGCATAGTACTTTGGGTGCTATGGTTTACCGTCATGTCACAGTTGCCGGCTCAGAATTAGGATTTGATGCTCGCTACAGCCTAATTGAAGATTTTTTACAAGCATTTTATATTGAAGCTATTAAAGCTTTCCGCCGCGAAAACGAATTGCCAGAAGATTACACCCCACGTACTCAGCTGCAATTAGCAGAATACATCGCCTTTACAGAACAATATGCCAAGCGTCGCATTAATTTACCGGGTGGTAATAATCAGCAATTAATTATTCTCCGCGCCCAAGGTTTTGCTCGTCGTCAGCCCCAAGAAACTACCGTAGATATTGAAATGGCGGTAGAATCTGCGAAAAGTGAAGAAGCAGAATCTTATCAGCGCAGCTCGACAGCCCAGCAAATCCGGTCGAAAATGATTGCTCAAGCTAATTTTGACCCATCTGAGGCATCAGAACGCGATCGCGTCATCTCAGAATTGGTAAAATACTTAGAGTCTCAAAATCAATCTGACTGTGTAGATTACCTAACTCTCAAACTCCAAGATCTCCCAGCACCAGAAATTGACGAAATTCTGGGTTTAACTAGCCGTCAACGCGACTATCTACAACAGCGGTTTAAATACCATGCGGAAAAGTTTGCCAAGCAACATCAATGGCAATTAGTGCATCAATGGTTAGGTGCAGGTTTAGAACACAAGTTGGGATTGTCTGCTCAACAATGGGAAACCTTTTTAGGTACGTTATCTCCACAGCAACAGCAAATCTTACAGTTAAAAATTGCTCAGCAAAGTGATCAGGCGATCGCTAAGATAATTAAATGTACCCCTAAACAACTGCAAAAGCGCTGGACTCAATTATTAGAACTAGCATGGGATATTCGTAACGGTAATACTGAAGCCCAAGCAGGTTAAAGTTAAGGTATGGTTTTTTAGATATCTCAAATTAAATCTGTTGGTGCATCTTCATACGAAATGAGTGTGAACTAAAACTTACGCAATAACTCTCTGAACCTCCTATTTCTCTGTGTCGCGCCAGTTGCTTCTCCCAAGGGGAGACGCTGCGCGTAGCTTGCTTCCCCGTAGGGGTACAAGTCGGGGAACCCGACGACAGTCGCTTCAAGTCGGGCATTGCCCGCCCACAGCGCTGTCTCCCCAACGCACTGGCTTCTCTGCGTCCTCTGCGCTTAGGTTTTCCGTTACCTGTGCGTAAGTCCTGACCAGATGGTAAATTTAAAAATAAGTGTATCAGTTTTCTTATTAATACATTTGTATTTATTTAGTACAAATATACCAAAAATCTCCTATTCTCCTCAAAAATTCATATTAAGTCATTGACTATTTGTTGCTACTTTTATGAAATCCTAGAGTTAAGCAAGACTGTTGATGCAGGGATTTTATAATGGCTCTAACTCAAGGCGGACGGGCAAATAAGGCTGGTCAGGTTTTAGAAATTACCGTAGAAGGAACATTACGGGCGCACCAATATTATCAAGTAATTCCTAGTGTCCCGAAGCAGCAGCAAAGAGAACATATATTAAACTCCATTTTATTACCAAAACGCTATGCTAGGAGTGTTTATGTTGGAACTGGAATCTATCAAACTGATATATATGTTGACTTTTATATTATTGACTCAATTAAATTTCCACTTGGGTTAATTATCGAATGTAAATGGCAAGAAAGTGGAGGTTCAGTTGATGAAAAATTTCCTTATCTCAACTTAAATATTCAGCATTCTTACCCTGTGCCAACTATTTTAGTGATGGGAGGCGGAGGCATGAGAGAAAAAGCACTCAACTGGTTGAAAAAACAAGTTGACTATAACCAAAATTTATTAGCAGTTTATAGTTTGGATAGATTCATTGCATGGTCAAATAACAATCTTTAATAAGATGTAATTAATAATTCCGAAATTTTACCTCGGTTTTGAATATTAGAGTTAATTGTTCGTGCTGCTTCTATTCTGTGTATTTTAAAACCAATTTCGCTATAAATTTCTTCAATCTCTTGACAATCAGAATTAGATACCATCACTTTGATACCTCTACTTGCCAGTTTTTCACAAATGTTTCTTAAATCTTTTTGATCATCCTCATTAAAACAATTACGACTGTAAGCTGTGAAATAGCTAGTTTTACTAAGCGGATAGTATGGTGGATCAAAATAAACAAAATCATTACTGCTATTCGCATAATTCAGTACATCCTTGAAATCTGCTACTTTTACTTCAGCCCTAGAGAGTGCTTCTGATGCTGAATGCAGTAAATCTATTTGGCAAATTTTAGGATTTTCATATCTACCTAATGGCACATTAAATATACCCTCAGAATTAACCCTATAAAGACCATTAAAACAGGTTCTATTCAGATAAATTAAACGAGCTGCTCTTTCAACATCTTGATCATAGTTTTCGGCTCTAACTTTGTAATAATATGGATTTTTATCTTTGCTACTTTGGCTTTTTCTACCCTTGATATTATGGGAGTTAGCATATTTATGATGTTGTATTTCATGCTCCTGTAGTATTACAATTACTTCTTCTCTGCGATTTTGAATACATTGATATGTATTAACTAATTCTTCATTAATATCAGTTAGATATGAATATTTTATTGTAGAGTAGTGATTTGCTAAATAAAAAAATAAAGCCCCACTGCCTAAAAACGGTTCATAGTAATGCTGAATTTTTTCAATATTCGGTGGTAAATATGGAATATATTTGGAAACTAACTTCCTTTTACCACCAGCCCATTTTAGAAAAGGATAATAATAATTTTTTTTATCGATTTGAGTTACCATTATTGTTAATTTATTTAAATTTTATAAAAAACCATACATTATAATATTCATGAGGAATTATATCTTATCCTAGTATGAGGCGATAAAATCAAGAGGTATTGAAGTAAAGTATGAGGAAAAATGTAAAATAAACATAGTCAATTATAATAAAAGGAGTATAAATCAAGATGTTTGATGGATTTTGGGATAACATCTCTCGCTACCCCCGCTACTTCGTGACTATTCTCTTAGGCGTGTTTATAAACGCGTTTGAGCCATTAATGCCATTTTTGAAACGCCCAGTTACCTTAATCGCCCTTTTGGGTTTGTTTGTGGGTAGCTTGGTCTTTGTTTCTCTCACCCTACGTGCCATGCTGGGCTTAAATACCATCTAGGCTAAGGCTGTATCGGGGCTTTAATCTACAGACAGTTGTTATTGGTGGCATTGCCAGCGTTAAAGACTGTCATCTCTAACTTGCTTTTACAATTATTTTGTACAACCTCTGTAAGGAGGCTTAATTTTTATGGCTACAAATCGCCGTATTTCCCGCGTTGCAGAACTGATCAAACGGGAAGTTAGCCAAATGCTACTCAACGGTATTAAAGATGATCGTGTGGGTATGGGTATGGTAAGTGTTACGGATGTAGATGTTTCTGGCGATTTACAACACGCTAAAATCTACGTCAGTATTTATGGTACAGATGAAGCCAAGGCAGAAACAATGGCTGGCTTGAAATCAGCAACGGGTTTTGTCCGCAGCGAACTTGGCGCGCGGGTAAGGCTGCGTCGCACACCAGAAGTAATCTTTATCGAAGATCCTTCTATAGAAAGGGGTACTAAGGTATTATCGCTCTTAAACCAACTCCAGTATCAGCGATCGCCAGAAACTTTAGCAGCAACAGAAGATACTACAGATGAATACGACGAGAAATCCTGAGAGTTAGGTAGTGTACACCACAATGTAACTTTAGAACAATTAATATCTAGAGAATCTGCCAAACAGTTTACAGACGCGATGCCCTCGCGTCTGTTTCAATATGACTAATAGTTGGACAGAACACTACTACAACCAATGCATTTCTTACATCCTCTGAAGCCAGATGTATAGAAAACTCGTTAAATGTTAGAACTTTAATGTTGAGAAGCTAGTTTTCTGTAGCTGGGAAGACCAAATTTATTTATGAGGGTAGAGATATTTGAATCAGTAATATTACGTATTGTTACGATTGTGCAACAAAACTGAATATTTTTTGTCTGAGGAACTTTACTGACAGCAGCAATGATGATTTAAATAATTACCGCCGAGAATTTACATAGTCTGACGGTAACAGATAAAGACTTAGTTAAGGATGTTTTCAACCCCCACGCCCTAGCTATGACTCAAATAGGCGATTTGGCGATCGCTTTACGTAAGTTACTGCTACTCTAAAGGCACATCATCCCATTCCTTCAAAGATGCTGGACTAAAGCAGCCTGTGTGTTTACTGTGCAGCAATTAACCAATAAATTACAGATGTTTTTAAGACAATGATTAACAGATGGTACATTACAAGTTTTTCTGGTGTACGGTAGCCCTGATGTTTGGCAACGCTTTATACCTTTGCTTCTGACAAAAATCTCCCGTTGTTTAATGATGCATAAATACCAAGATCTAGTAGGTTTGGCTCTACAGTGATTATTTAGTACATTAGCAATCTACCTACCGAAATATTTTCACCCATCCAATCATGCTTGAAAGTAGTTACAGCAAAGCTTTGAGACTTTTAAAATGCAAGCTGAACAGCTTTCCTGGCGGGTTAAATTAATTACCCCGATATGACAAGATGAGGCACATTTAGACCGCATGTCAGGAAATGTTGACATTCTTAACATTTCTTAGGATAATTTTAGGATGTGTAGCGTCAAAATGTAAATAGTTCCGTATAGCAAACTACAAAACCCTAGCCACAAGTCTAATCCCTATCATGTTTGTTCCCCGTAATTATTGGGAACACTATCTACGTGTAAATTTGTGAGTAAAAACCATGAGTGTGAATACGGTGCCTTCTATCAACTACTATTCTCTGGACGTAATCCAAGACGAAGCTCGTCGTCTGGTGGAAAGGGGAATGGTCAGCAGACAACAGCCAATATATACGCTCTGCCAATACATCCCCGCGAGAGAGTGGGTTTGCGTTGAATGTGAGTTAGAGAAATGTGACTTCTTACTACGCGATCGCATCGGCGATTTAATTGGTCGTGAACAATGGGACAACGACTAATTCACCGGATGATTTTGGATTGGGAGTTTCTTTTAGATGTTGAGATTTGACAAGAAACCATTCAATACCCAGTTTGAGGTGTAATTTTATAGTTTTGCTCGTTATTCCCCCATCCAGAATCTTCTATTTTTCATTAATGCAAAAGCATTAGAATAGGATTTATACAGCTTTTCAATTGAGCCTAAATATTGAATAAGTTGTTGTGTAGATCTAGTGTTATTACTATCCTAATGTAGATTTTTTGACCGGAGCAGTTCAATATATTGAATTGCTCCGGTAATTTTTCAGTGATTATCCTAGTTGTTCTAAATACTGATTAATATCTTCAATAATCCGGGTAAGTTCAGCTTCTGTAGTTAAACGAATCCTAACATCACGAACAGTAAGTAGGACTTTGGCCGCAAAGGGAGTAGGCCAGATATTAGGATTGCAGAAAACTTCTAAAAACACTTCACCAGTGTAGCGGTATTCTAAAGGAGGCTGAGGAGTTGCTTTACCACCACCAGGCGTTGGTTTAGCAGCGACAGCTTTGAGTCGCTCCATTAGTTGATCTGTAGCTGTTTTTAATTCTCGTGCTGCTTGATGTGAAAAACTGAAGGAGACAGAACCCTCAATCAGATTCAGTGTCAGAGGAGATGAAGACATGAGCTATTTATTAAAACTTCTTGATAATCACCCATATTACTGGAATAGAGAGGCTCAGATCCCCGACTTTTTAAAGAAGTCGGGGATCTTGCTGTTCAGATTGATGCTCAGCTTTATGCCAAAAAACGGTATTTTGGTTATGTAAAGGTCAATTTACAGGTGCAAGATGAGCTGTGAGCCTCTATGAACCTTGATTCTCTTATTAGGATTGTGAATCAAAAACTGCGGGAAACTCAAAATCGCCCTCTCAATTTTGCAGAAGTTCTAATTATTCGAGGTATCTGGCACTATAAAACCTATAGTAAAATTGCTGAGGAAGGTAGCTACAGTACTGGATACTTGACAAATGTAGTTGCTCCAGAGTTGTTTCAACGCCTATTTGCACTAATTGGCCAGCGCATTAACAAAAAAAACTGTCGTCTGTTACTGGAGTCTTATGCTACTTCTCAAACAGTATCAGTCATCAATATCCAAAAAGAACTCATAGAATTTACCTCAGATACTAACCAAAAGTCTTCACCTCGCTATCCCAGTGGTTCAGTTCCACTAAATTCTTCTTTTTATCTGGAACGCTCTTTGATTGACGAGCAGGTATATGCAGAGATTAAAAAGCCAGGAGCTTTAGTACGTATTAAAGCTCCTAGAGAAATGGGTAAAACCTCACTCATCCTCAGAACTCTAGATTATGCCGAGCGTCATGGCTACTATACTGTTAGCCTCAATCTAGAGCAAACTGACCAAGCAATATTGAGCAATCTAAATCGTTTTCTGCGCTGGCTATGTGCGAACGTCGCTAGTCAACTTGATTTTGATGCAAAACTTGATGATTATTGGGATGAAGATATTGGTAGTAAAGTCAGCTGTAGTCTATACTTTCGTAACTCTCTACTAGAGCAGATTGATTCTCCTTTAGTTTTGGTGTTGGATGAAGCGCACCATATTTTTGAGTATCCTCAAGTGGCACAGGACTTTTTACCTCTGCTGCGTTCTTGGTATGAAGAAGCCAAAAGATTGCCTGTCTGGCAAAAACTGCGTCTGATTATAGTCCACTCAACTGAAATTTATGTGCCGCTGCAACTTCAGCAGTCTCCCTTCAATGTTGGTTTACCAGTTCAGTTAACTTGCTTTAGTTTAGAACAGGTACAGCAGTTAGCCCAGCGCTATGGACTTGACTGGACTGATGGCAAGGAAGCTAAACAACTGATGGATATGGTGGGAGGACATCCTGCATTGGTAAACATAGCACTATATCACTTGAATCGGGGGGAAATAACACTGCTGCAATTACTGGAAACTGCACCAACATCAACTGGAATTTATGTGCATCACTTACAACGTCATTGGGCAACTTTGCAAAAACAGCCAGAATTAGCGATCGCTCTTGGTACTATCATCAGTACTATGGAACCTGTATCATTAGAACCCATCACTGCATACAAGTTAAGCAGTATGGGATTAATTAAATTAGATAATAATCAAGCTACATTTAGTTGTCAGTTATATCGGCACTATTTTCAGCAGAATTTTCTCCCTGAAGAGAGACAAATATTAGTTTAAATTTGCTCAGATATTCCATAATTCAAACTATTTTTTCACTCAAAATAGTGGTATCGACAAGAAATAATTGTTAGATATTCGTCATCCACCGCATACACTAACCGATTTGTATCATCGATTCGCCGCGACCAAAAACCCGCGAGGTTTTCCCTCAGTAGTTCTGGTTTCCCAATGCTCTCAAACGGTAATTGGATTGTTGCCTCAATTAGCTTGTTAATTCGTTTTAATATTTTCTTGTCTTGCCTTTGCCAATATAGATAATCATTCCCAGCTTCATCCGTCCATGCTAACTTTCTAGTCATCCAATAAATTTCGCTCGACCACTTTGCCCTGTTTGAACTGAGCAATAGAACGCTCTAAATGAGCAGCATTAGCGGGAGACTTGAGTAAATGGACAGTCTCTAGCAAACTATTAAATAACTCTAGCGACATCACCACAGCATCCTCCGCATCTCGTCTAGTGATGATGGTATAGTCGGCATCTTCCACCACTTGGTCTAAAACAGTTTTGAGATTACTTCTCGCTTCGCTAAAAGTTACCACTTTCATCTGCTTTCTACTTGTACAATAAACAGTACAAGTATAGCAGCTTAAAATATATTCAGCAATCCTGAGCATTACTACCACTGTCCATTTGTTGATATCACAATATCAATTTTTTTAACTATACAAACCTCATATAAAACCTCATATAAAACCTCATATTCAAATTATTTAAAACTCATATTAAATAAAATATAAAAAAATGTATCTTTTGTATATTCTCGTATTGTGCAATAATCCAGAAACGATATGATTAACTGTAATTAAATTAACTTAGACGTGTTGATTTTTGACAATGTATCCGTTCTTTACATCTGTAACTTAGATACAATACTCTGGATAAAATCTATCATAAAGTCGATTTTAGGTCTGTGTATTAATATCTAGTCAAAAGCTAATACTAGCTTAGATTTGGCGATTTGAATATTCCAAGTATTATGAAAATTTAATTGCTTAAATCAATAACTATAGATTGCGGAATCAAAAAAAATTGATTTGTTTATAGACTGTTAATTTATGGGGATAAGAATAACCCATAACTGAGCAAAACCTTCTTAAAGTGAGGAGGAATTTAAATTTGAAAGTTGGTTCTTTAATTATTGTTGGTACGGGTATTCAATTAGTAGGTCATCTGACTTTAGCTGCGAAAGCCTGGATTGAACAAGCTGATCAGGTTTTATTTGCTGTAGCTGACCCAATCACAGCAAAATGGCTGCGATCGCTCAATCCTAGAGCAGAAGCATTACCTTACAATACCAACTATCAGCGGCGTAAAAAGACCTACAGTGAAATGGTCGAGAGAATGCTGCTTGAAGTTCGTCAGGGGTTAAATGTTTGTGTAGTTTTTTATGGACACCCAGGAGTTTTTACTGATGCAGCACATCAAGCAATTAAACAGGCACGTAGTGAAGGTTTCACAGCACAAATGCTGCCTGGAATTTCTGCCGAAGATTGCTTATACGCTGATCTCGGTCTTGATCCCGGACGTAATGGTTGTCAAAGTTTTGAAGCTACAGACTTTTTAATCCGAAATCGCAAATTTGATCCTACTAGCGCGTTGATTTTGTGGCAAATTGCAATGGTCGGTAATCTTGGTTTTTACAAGGAAGGAGAACATTTGCATGGACTAACAGTGTTAGCCGAAGTTTTGGCAACACACTATAGTTTTGACCATGAAGTGATTGTTTACCAAGCAGCAGTTTATTATCCAGTTTGTGAGCCAACAATCCAACGGATTCCTTTGTTCCGACTGCCAGAAGCCGATGTTACACCGATT
>JBBSOP010000148.1:0-10035 GCA_038259655.1 Chroococcales cyanobacterium | reverse complement strand
GTCCTAAGTCAATTACGTCAAAGGTTTTACTAAAGATTTTATGCAATTATTTATACTTTTTAACCTTTGCAGCTAATAATTTAGCATACTAAGTACTTAAGAACCGATTTTTTTCACTGACTACTGACTATTAACTATAATCTGTTAAGGTTCGCACTGGTAAATAGTGCTGGAGTGCTTTGTGTGTTATTGCCAAGTTGCATGTCAATTTAATTTGCTCTCGTTCTAATAAACCTAGAATGCGTTCATGGTTGTCTCGTGCTACCACAGGTAACTGATGCAAACCTCTTAAAGCCATGCGATCTAAAGCTTCAGATAAAGGTTCATCTGGCCAAGCATAGAGAATTTCAGTTGTACAAATGTCGATGAGAGTTTGACCGGATAAATTACCGGGAATTTCAGCGTTAGAAATGGGGTAATTTTGCCATAGAGAAAGGGTACGGTTAATATCTTCTAAAGAAAGGATACCCACTAACTGTTCTGCTTCATTAACTACTAAAGCACTACGGCAGCGATCGCAGATCATTTCCATAGCCGCTTCTAATATATTCAAGTTTGCAGACAGTTTTTTGGGACAATAAAGCATGGCATCTTCTACCAAAATTTGTTGGATAATTTCTGCTTGTTCATCTTTCAAAGCCGAAAGACCAATTCGTTGTAGATTAGAATTGGCATTAACATTTGGCTGAATCCTCTCCATTAGCCAAACACTTAATCCCACCGCCGCCATTAAAGGTAAAACAATCCGATAGTCACGTGTTAATTCAAATAGCATCAAAATAGCTGTTAACGGCGCTCTAAAACTAGCAGCCAAAACTGCTGCCATACCCACCATTGCATAAGCTGGAGGTGCAGCCATTTGTTGACCAATCGCTGGGATTAAAAAAACTAAAATTTTGGCATAAGCCGAGCCAAAAGAAGCACCTAAAAACATTGCTGGTGCAAATAAACCACCAACGAAACCACTACCAGCGCTAATTGCTGTGATTAGCAACTTTACTACTAGCAGTTCAACTAATAAAAGCAGCGAAAACTCTACATCTTGAAGCATCGCTTCCACAGTTTCATAACCAATGCCTAAAATTTGCGGGAATTGCAAAGCTACTGTGCCAATAATCAAACCGCCAATAATGGGATGAATAAACTTAGGAATTTGACCCAAAAAGTTAAAAGCCGGCACATCTCCAGCAAAGCAGACTTTGGCTAAACGAATTAATTGCGTATATATCAGAGAAACCAGACACGCGCCCAAACCTAAGCCCAGATAAAGCGGTAATTCCAACGGGCTAAGAACTTGGTACACAGGTAAAGCAAAAGCAGGTTGTGCGCCCAAGCCAATTTGAGCGATTAATGCTGCCACCACGGCGGCTAACAGTACTACACTCACAGCAGAAGTGGCAAAAGATGTAGCCCCCATCACAACTTCTAAAGCAAAAAATACCCCGGCGATGGGAGCATTAAATCCAGCAGCCAATCCAGCAGCAGCACCTGCACCTAAAAGTAATCGCTGTCGTTCTTGAGATACTTGTAGTACCAAAGACAACAACATGCCAAAATTAGCTCCAACTTCGACACTTGGCCCCTCTGGCCCCAAAGAAGCACCACTCCCCAACGAAACAGATGCAGCCAGCATCTTGGTAACTGGTCGCAATTGTCGCTTGACTTCTGTACCTTGAGAAGCAGCAATTAAAGATGAAAGTCCTGGACCAAAATCTTGAGTGCGCCAGCGCATAAATCCCACAATGAATCCACCAAGCAGGGGAACACAGGCTAAAGTCCAAGCGCCCCAAATACCGATCGCACCCATTAAATTTTCCAGCATTAAGTGGTGAATCAGCTCGATTAAATAATGAAACGTCACCACACCCATACCAGTACTACCACCAATTAACACGGCTAAAAATAGCACAACTGTTTCTGGAGATAATTGAAAACGGTTAATCAGGTGTGTGAGACGAGCAGAAGGTGCAGGAAAGGCAGGTTGTTCAGTTACCTTCCTGAGATCGGTGGGAGGCAAGAAAATCATTGAGAAGCGGGGTAAATGTAAGAAGAAATTTAAGTTTTATCTGTTATTTCTCATTGTCAGACATTATTTATCAACTAGACAAGTTTAAAAAATGAATATTGATATATAGTCCATGTTGTTTGGTATGATTTGGTTTTATATAATCTTGAGTTCAGTACATGTCTAATACAGCACAAGTTAAATAAACCACGCATTTGAAATGTCTGGAACCCTTACAAAAAGCTAATTACGAATTACGAATTACGAATTACGAATTACAAAATTATCTCATGTTGCCAGTTATTGAAACTATTGCTTTACGTCAAATGGCTTCGGGCGATCGCTTGTCTTTGCAAGTTTACAAGTTCATTGGCGCTCAAACTGGTAAAAAGGTTTATATTCAATCTAACTTGCATGGTGCAGAAATTGCTGGTAATGCTGTCATTCACCAATTAATCGAGTTTTTAATTTCATTAAATGACACTGATTTAGCTGGAGAAATTTGGTTAGTTCCTGTTTGTAATCCTATGGGAACTAATGAACGCGCTCAACACTTTTCACCGGGACGATTTTGTGTTTACGAAGCTAAAGACTGGAACCGCATTTTTTGGGACTACGAGAAAGAAGCCGATGATTTAGTAGCTTTTGCTAAATCTCAACTTCCCAATCATCAAGAAATCGTTCGCCAAAATTATCTAACTATAATTAAAAAGAAGTTTGCCAAACTTTTAGCAGAAATTAACTCTCCAAGTAGTGTTCCTTATACTGAACATTTTCGCTACCAACTACAAAATCTCAGTTTAGATGCAGACTACTTGATAGACTTACACAGTTCTACAAATCAAGGTTTAGACTACGTTTATTACTTTCAAAATCGAGAAGAAAGCGCAAAATACTTTCTACTCGATTTGGGAATTTTACTTGATAAATACGATGGAGATGCTTTTGATGAAGCTTTTATCAAACCTTGGTTAGCTTTAGAAGGTCATTTTCAACAGCTTGGCAGAAACATCAGATTTGATCTGGAAGCTTGGACGCTTGAACTGGGCGCAGGAATGCAGATGAATCCTGATTCTGTTGCCAAAGGTGTACTAGGTATAAAAAATTATTTAGTACAAAAAGGTGTGCTGAAAATTTATAGTTTAATTAACCTAGCAGAAAATTATAAAATGACTTTTACTGCAAGTAGTAAAAGAAAGAAATATTATGCGATCGCAGGTGGCATGATTCAGGTTAGAATCGAATTAGGTAGTGTAGTTCAAGCTGGAGATAGACTATATCAAATTCTGAGTTTTAATAAAGAGAATAAATTACCTACTGTCATAGATATTTTTGCTGAACAAAATGGATTAGTTTATGATATATCGACTAATCAGGCAGTGAATCAAGGTGAATTTGTTCTAGGAATTATTTAATATATTGGGATGCAAGGAAGACTTCGGCGTGAGCTCTCAGTCGGGCGCTGCCCATAAAACAGTAATTATATATATTAGTATTATACAATTTATAACAATAGCTAATCAAAATCAGTGGAAAAAAATAAATTATTATTATCCTGCTCCACTCAGTAATTAGTTGTGTTTATTTGCATAAATTTAGGACTTACGCAAGAACTCTCTAAAACCCTCTTTACTTTGTGTCCTTTGTGTCCTTTGTGGTTCGTTTTTTCATAATTCTGCGTAAATACTGAAATTGATAGTTTAAAATCCAGACATTCTTCTAGTTAAGCAATAAATACTTATACTAAGTAAAGGGCTTTTAGCAAACTACAATTTCAATAAAATGCGCTATACTTGGTTATGAATTACATAATTGTCACAACTATAATCTACAAAATATGACTGTGGAGCCAAAGGTGAATAGTATTGATAATTACGTCTTCTCTTTTTCCAAAGAAGTATCGATTCCCCAGGCTCCTCCTGAATTTAAATCAGGTTTTATCGGCATTATCGGTCGTCCCAACGTCGGTAAATCTACGTTAATGAATCAACTGATAGGTCAAAAAATTGCTATCACTTCACCAGTAGCACAAACTACACGCAATCGTCTGCGCGGAATTTTAACTACACCAGAGGCACAGTTAATTTTTGTAGATACACCAGGAATCCATAAACCCCATCATCAATTGGGGGAAGTACTGGTAAAAAATGCCAAAATAGCAATTGAATCGGTAGATGTAGTGTTGTTTGTTGTCGATGGAACAGTAGCTTGTGGAACAGGCGATCGCTATATTGCTGATTTACTAATTCGCAGCCAAACACCAGTAATTTTGGGTTTGAATAAAATCGACCAACAACCATCAGATTCGCACTTCATCGATGATAGTTACCAACAGATAGCTACACCCAATCAGTGGCCAACAGTAAAATTTTCTGCCAAGACCAGTGCAGGATTACCACAACTGCAAGACTTTTTAATTGAACTTTTAGAAACTGGGCCGTTATATTATCCTCCAGACTTAGTAACCGACCAGCCTGAACGCTTTATTATGGGCGAATTAATCCGCGAACAGATTTTATTATTGACGCGGGAAGAAGTGCCTCATTCAGTAGCGATCGCTATTGATCAAGTAGAAGAAACACCAAATATTACCCGTGTACTTGCCACCATTCATGTCGAGAGAGATTCCCAAAAAGGGATTTTAATTGGTAAAGGTGGCTCAATGCTTAAAGCCATTGGTAGCGCAGCCCGCGAACAAATTCAAAAGCTCATTTCTGGTAAAGTCTATTTAGAACTGTTCGTTAAAGTACAACCAAAATGGCGGCATTCTCGCTTGAGTTTGGCAGAATTGGGCTATCGGGTTGAAGAATAAAAATGTCTCCAGATACCAGCCATCCTTTAAATCTGCCAACAGATGCTCCATTGCGGGTGCTGATTGTTGAAGATGATCCGATGATGCAGCTAGGACTAGAACAGTCATTAATGGCTCATCCGCAGTTAGAGATTGTAGGACAAGCAGAAGATGGTTATTTAGGTGTGCAAGCAGCACTAAAATTAAAACCTGACTTGGTAGTTATGGATATTGGCTTACCACGACTCGATGGTATTGCGGCGACACAGCAGATTAAAGCCGCACTGCCAGAAACTCACGTAGTGATGCTAACATCTCACCAAACGGAGACAGAAATTATTGCTGCGCTTTCTAGCGGTGCAGATGCGTATTGTATCAAAGGTGCGAGTGTAGAGCGATTATTAAGTGCGATCGCCGCTGCCGTTGATGGTGCAGCTTACCTCGATCCACAGATTGCACGGCGAGTGATTGACAATCTCAAACCACCTCCAGCTAAGGGAAATACTGGAAACTTATCTGGGCGCGAATTAGAAGTATTGAAACTTATGGTAGATGGATTGAGCAATCCTGAGATTGCCGGAAAACTCTATCTCAGTCCCAACACTGTCAAAACTCACGTCCGGGGAATTATGAACAAACTAGCAGTAGACGATCGCGTCCAAGCAGCAGTCGTAGCACTGCGTTCAGGTTTAGTTTGAATTTCATTTCTTCTGTGTGGTAAATACGCGCCAAATGATCAAAACTGTGAATCCTACGTAAGCGAATACAGTTAGCCATTCTTGCCATCTACTAAATGTATCGGTCATTAGCAAAATAAAATTACCCTAAAAAATTTTTCTAGTTTTCCGGAATCGCCGAAGCTCCAGTGGTATCACTTAACAATACAGCGATTTATACAGAACTTCTATAACTAACAATTTGGGGAATATATCCCCTGTCTTTTCTCAAAAGCTCGGTCTTAGTGGCCGGGCTTTTGACTATAGCAGTCCTAAATTAGTTGTGAAAAATATAGATAAGGAAACGAACCACTAAGAACGCAAAGGACACAAAGGGAAGACAGTTAGTTTTGAAATTATTCCGGCAATCTTGGGTGATAATGTGCCATTATGAAATATTATTTGTTTCACAACTGGCTCATTCACAACATAGAAGATTTGTTTTCTGTAGCCTGGATAAATGCTTCAAATTGATTGTTGGGTGTCCATTGAATAGCCCCATCCCTGCCTGTAAAAAATAGTTTTGTCTGGCTTTTGCTTAGTTCAGATAAAGATTTAGAATCAAGGTTGCTAGAAGAAGCGATCGCTACTTGTGGTTGTAGCATGAGAACTAAATCTTTCAAAGACGCAGAACTACACCACAATACTTGTGGACGCGTCAATCCCCCTGCTTTAAATAATGTTTCCACTTCTTTAGGCTTGACATTACCTACAAATAACCAATTCTGTCCTTGAATTTGTAATTGTAAAACAGGCAATTGGTCGTTAATTAATTGCGCCACTATCGAACCAGTATTTACCACTTGTCCAGGCGTTAAAGGTTGATAAATTCCCTGATGCTTTTGTACTTCTTGTTGAATTGCCTGAGTAGTAATCGTATTTCCTGGCTGAGAAGAATATGCATAGAAGTTTTGAATCGATAAATCTTGCAGTATTTCTAACCAAGCATTACTACCATTACCTTGAAAATCACTAGCGATCGCCCAATCTATTTTATTAACGCCTTGCTGTTGCAAAAATGGTAAAATTGTGTAACGCCCTGTACCCTCATCACCGCTATTAATCAGAGTTACAGTTCCTCGGTCTTGAATAACTACAACTGGTTCTGTACTAGCTTCCATTACCGTGATCCGAAATAATGTATTGGTAGAATGCCAAGCTGGAACGAGTACTAAACCAAAAGCAATTAAACTGGCAAACCACCAACGTCGCTGCCACCAATGCACCAGCCAAACCAAGATAATCAGTGCGTAAATCGTTATTAACTGCCAAGTGGATATACTACCCACAGCAACAGAATTTCCTGGTAAGTTGCTAAAAAATTCTATTAACTTGATCAGCCAATCGGTGGGGTAATGTAGTAATCCAGCTAAAGCACTTCCAGCCTCCGGCCAAATTAATGCTGCCAAGGCACTAATAATTCCACCTATACTAATAATCGAAAGAAATGGTGTGCTAATGATATTCAATAGCAGACTGTAAGATGGTACTACCCCAAACACCAAAAGTTGTAAAGGTAAAGTCCAAATTGTAGCAGCAAGGGGAACAGCAATTAAAGAAGCGATCGCAGGTGGCAACCAATTCAAACGCTCAGTTATTGCTGGTACTGTGACAATTAACCCCAATGTTGCTAAAAAACTCAGTTGAAAACCTAAATCCCAAATCCATAAAGGATTAAATAATAATAAAAGGGTTGCTGCCAATAGCAATGATCCTAACTGTTTTACCTTTCTCTTTAATAACAAACCAACCAAGGCAGCAAAACCCATAATTACGGCTCTTAGTACCGAAGGTTGAAAACCAGTTAAACTCAAAAAAATCATTAAAGCCAAAAAGCCGAGAGTAAATTGTGTTCCTTTTTTAGCGCCCCTAGTTAACTGTAAAGTCACACCCAAAATCAAAGAAGTTTGAAACCCCGAAGCCGCCAAAGCATGAGCTAATCCAGCCCGTACAAACAAATCGCGGATATCATAAGGTAAATCAACTACTTTACCGCCCACAACCATTGCACTGACAAGCGGCCCTTCAGGAACACCCAACCAACGAACCTGCGATTGCACAATTCGCTCCCGGACTTGCCATAATCCCCATTGACGTTTCTCACTCGTATCTACAATATTTATTTGCCGTCCAATCAAACCAGCAAATGACCCTTCTTGCTTGAGAAACTTCCGAAAATCAAAAGCACCAGGGTTAGAAGCCGCTTTCGGTTGGTACAAAACCCCAGTCACAGCAATTTCTTGGCCAGAATATAACCCAGTCGCTTGAAGTATAGGTACTGTCACATACAATTTTCCCGTCACCCCTTTTGGAACACCTGCGGGGCCTTTATCATTTTTGACCTCATCTAACTGAGTAGCTTCTAACCAAAATTGTCCTCGTTGACTGCGAGTTAAGCGGGGATTACTTCCCAATTCACCGCGAACAATCACCAGTTGTTCTTGATTATTATTTCCTGTCGGGATGAATTTACTTATATCTTC
Organism: Chroococcales cyanobacterium; assembly: GCA_038259655.1. Lineage (GTDB taxonomy): Bacteria > Cyanobacteriota > Cyanobacteriia > Cyanobacteriales > Nostocaceae > Halotia. The sequence goes on along the minus strand of JBBSOP010000148.1, from coordinate 2,040 downwards.
TGTACCTGGCTGAGGTACTCGCCATTGAAAATATACAGTAGCCAATAACCCTACTAAACCAGCAGCCAGCCACACACGCGGACGGGGAAGATTTTGCCAGATATTGGGTGCTGACTTGGTTTTACCACCAGCATTTTCTGATTTTTGGGAAATTTGCCGTGAACTATTGCGTCTTCTAAAAAGAATCGCTCCCAATATTCCTAAAACTAAAATCCACACACCACCCCCAGGAACTGCTGTAAACAACAACCCTAAAATGTAACCAAGACAAATAATTAAACCACTCGTCTGAATCATAAAACTTTTTGCAAAAGCACCTGACGAATAAAGTTCGCGGCTGACTTAAATTAAAAATGTGGAAGCAGGAAGGAAAAAACCTTCATGCTTTTGGTGAAGTATAGTTCATCATCTTTATACAAATAAAGCCCGCCAACGCGAGCTTTGTTGATGCAGCCTTCCCCAAACTAGTAGTGTGTCAAGTTTAAATTGATGGGTAAGTTCAGTTCGTAGTAAGGACTTTAGTCCTTATTCTCTAAGCAGCTAAACACCCTCAAAACTATCTTGACAGACTACTAGGGTGAAAATGAGACTTTAAGCTTTTGATTCATAAAAGCAGCCAGTCCAATATCAATTACTTGAGGCTGTTTAAGTAATTGTGCTTTGCTGCAAAATAATCAGTAACTTCTGTGGAAGTAAGCGGTATTACTTGTGTTCCTGGTCGAATGCATTGTAGTAATGTCATAAAACTACACTGAGAACTGCTAGCCTTTCTGTAGACACACTCAATGGTAATGCCAGGTATCCGAAAATAATCGCCGATTTTTAGTTGCTCAAAAGTCATCATCTGCTCAAACTCAAAAACTAAGAATTAAAGTAGAGAGAAAATTGATTAAAAATTCCTCATTTCTACTAGTGTTAAACATTGCCAACACTACTCAAATTAGTTGCTGTCCTCTTCAATAATGGAAAACCCAACTTTTCTCTTTGCTCAACATATAACTGAGCCACCTTCCTAGCCAAATGACGGATTCTGGCAATGTAACGAGTTCTTTCCGTCACCGAAATCACACCTCTAGCATCCAGCAAATTGAAGGTATGCGAACACTTCATTACATAATCTAAGCTAGGCAAGACCAATCCTCGCTCCGTCAACTGGGTAGCCTCCTGCTCATACAAATTAAACAGCGTCAGCAGCATCTCAGGATTTGACGCTTCAAAGTTATAGGTACTTTGCTCAATTTCATTTTGCAGAAAAACATCTCCATAAGTAATGTTGTCTGTCCAATGAATCTTAGTAATTGCCTCCACTTGCTGGAGATACATCACCAGTCGCTCTAACCCATAAGTAATCTCAATCGATACCGGACGGCAATCAATTCCGCCACACTGTTGAAAGTAGGTAAATTGTGTAATCTCCATACCATCTAACCATACTTCCCAACCAGTACCCCAAGCTCCCACCGTTGCATCTTCCCAGTTATCTTCCACAAACCGAACATCGTGATCTTCAGGACGAATACCTAAAGCCCTCAAAGAATCAAGATAAATCTCTTGAATATTATCTGGTGACGGCTTAATCAAAACTTGGTACTGATAGTAGTGTTGAAAGCGATTGGGATTTTCACCGTAGCGCCCATCTGTAGGGCGACGACAAGGTTCAACATAAGCAACAGCCCATGGTTCCGGTCCCAATGCTCTTAAAAACGTATGGGGATTTTTCGTACCTGCTCCCTTCTCTATATCGTAGGGCTGGGCAATCAAACAACCTCGTTTTTCCCAGAATTGATGCAATGTAGCAATCACTGACTGAAAATTCACGCTTAGTCCTCCTAACTCAGCAGGCGTTTATAGATCATTGTTGCTTATAAGCCTGTGCTATAGGGATTTGAAGAGACCAAGAAATATATTTCCCAATTTCTTGGGAAAAGTGGTTGACAAAGCGGTGTGGGGTGGATATATTAGATAAGTGCCTGGAGGAGAGCGCCAGAAAGCGCAGTCCGAAAGGCAACCGAACCTTGAAAATATTATAGTTTGAAAGCG